>DATCWN010000273.1:0-23796 GCA_036566285.1 Hanamia sp. | reverse complement strand
AATTCGGCAGCCGTGTAGATGTGCTGCTTCCAGTGGGCACCGAATTAAATGTAACACTAAACCAGACTGTAAAAGGCGGTGTAACCGTGTTGGCAACCATTGAGACGCTTATTCCGGAAGATGAAGTTACAGACTGATTTTCAAACCCTTCTTTTTTGGGCTGCATAAGAGTAATTGGAAAAATTTTCATAAAAATTAATTGCGATGGACAATCAATTAATTGCTTTGGCGACGGAAGAAAAATTTTGAATAAAATTTATTTGATCCGGAGATTTAAAGTGATGTTAGATGTTGATTTAGCCGAAATGTATTTGGTAGAAACTAAACAGTTAAAAAGACAAGTGAGAAGAAATATAGAACGCTTTCTCACGGATTTTATGTTTGAATTAGATAAAGAAAAGTTTGAGAACTTGAGGTGCTAACTTGTCTCCTCAAGGTGGGGTGGTTCGCGATATTTGCCCATGGCTTTTGTAGAACACGGAGTTGCCGTGCTATCAAGAATCAAAAACTTTATTTCTATGAATAACTTTTTAGAAAGCAGTAAAAAACAATTCAGTTTGTACAGATCGCTTGGTGAAAAAACCATTGAGCGGCTTAATGAAGAAGAATTACTTTGGCAATATAATGAGCAAAGCAACAGCATTGCTATAATTGTACAACACTTGTATGGCAATATGCTTTCACGCTGGACTCATTTTCTTTCCGAAGATGGTGAGAAGGAGTGGCGCGACCGTGATGCTGAATTTGAAAAAATGATACTTACAAAAGAAGAAGTAATAACTAAATGGAATGCAGGCTGGAATTGCCTCTTTGCTGCTTTAGATTCGTTGAACAATGAAGACCTTGATAAAATAATTTATATCAGGAAAGAGCCGCTGTCTGTAATGGATGCCATCAACAGGCAATTGGCTCATTATTCTTCTCATGTAGGCCAAATTGTGTATGTAGGAAAAATGTTGCTAAATGACCGCTGGGTTTCTCTCTCCATTCCTAAAAAGAAAACCAGAAAATAAATATAACAGGAAAGATTTAAAAAATATTTTCCAACTCTTTTAAATGATGGATCATGTAAGTGGGAGAGGCCTTACAATCCGCATAAATGTGGTTTACAAAAATGGTATCCATGCCTGCATTTTGTGCACCAAGAATATCTGCATCCACATTATCACCGAGCATAATGCACTCTTCCATTTTCCCTTTTGCTTTATTTAATGCGTACTCAAAAATTTCTTTTTTTGGTTTTACAGAATTAGAAATTTCAGAGGTAATGATGTTTTTAAAATATTTAGTGAGGTTAGAACTATTTAATTTACTCCGCTGGGTTTTTTCAAAACCATTGGTAAGAAGATGAATGGAATAATTTTTTTCGGTTAAGTAATCGAGTATTTCAAAAGTATAATCAAACACTTTCTTTTTTGTCGGAAGGATTTCCATGTATTGAGCGCTCATCTCCCTGGCTAATTTTTCGTCGGCAATTTTAAAATCGAGCAAGGTGCGCCACATCCTTCTCCATTTTAGTTCTTCTGTGCTGATATACCCCTTTTCATAACGGCTCCATAGGATGGCATTGTGTGTTAAGTAAGTAGTATAAAAAGATTGGAAAGGACCAATGGCTTTTGCTTCAAGTTCAAAGGAAGTATAAAGTTCTTGCAGCGATTCTTTGGCATTGCTGTCGAAATCCCATAAAGTATGATCAAGATCAAAAAAGAGATGACGGTATTTCACTCGTTTTATTTTTAGAATATAGATTTAGATTTGCTCGATTACCTTCCATTACAAAAACGAAATAATTTTATGAATATTGTAATTACAGGAGCCAGCAAAGGTATAGGAAAAGCAATAGCCGGGAAGTTTGCGACGGTTAAAAATAACATTTTCATTTGTGCAAGAAACGAAAAGGAGCTTGCTGAAACCGCAGATGTAATTGAGAAAAAATATAAAGGGTCTCATGTAAAATATTTTGCCACTGACCTGAGTGATATGGCTTCTGTACAAAAGTTTGCAGACTGGATACTATCTCAAAAAATAGAAGTGGACATTTTGGTTAACAATGCAGGGCAATTTATTCCCGGAAGTATTTATAATGAAGAAGAAGGCACTCTTGAAAAAATGATTCATGTTAATTTATACAGCGCTTATCATTTAACACGTGCGTTGCTTCCTGCCATGATGAAAAGAAAAGCCGGCCATATTTTTAACATGTGTTCGATTGCTTCCTTACATGCATATGCCAACGGCGGCTCTTACAGCATCAGCAAATATGCATTAATGGGTTTTAGTAAAAACCTGAGAGAGGAAATGAAACCTTTTAATATAAAAGTAACCGCGGTTTACCCAGGCGCCGTTTATACCTCATCGTGGGAAGGCAGCAATGTTCTTCCTTCACGGATTATGGAAGTAAATGATATTGCTGAAATGGTCTATGCTGCATCATTGCTTTCGGCGAAGGCATGCGTGGAGGATATAGTGATAAGGCCATTCCTGGGCGATCTTCCTTAATTCTTTTTTAACAACAGCACATTTACTTAACCTTTCTTTAATTTCTTTTAAAACTACATTTGTAGCTCATCCTTTTTGAAGAAAATGATTTCATTTTTACACAAAGCAATTCATAAAGCTACTATTGTTTTAATTTTCTTCATTGCCATTTTTGCAATTCAAAATTCTTATGCCCAAATAAAATTTTCAGCAATTTGTCCTGAAAAAAAAATTGGTAAAAACGATTTGTTGCAGATTCAATTTAAAATTGAAAATGCAACGAATGTGGAAACAATCATTCCTCCTTCTTTTAAAAATTTTGAAGTAGTAAGCGGGCCCAATCAGCAAAGCGGCATGACGAGTATTAATGGAAAAATTGACCAGTACATTGCCATCAGTTTTTTTCTTCAACCAAAATCAACGGGTAAGTTTAGCATAGGAGCGGCTGTTGCGCGGGCAGATGGGAAAAAGTTTTTTAGCAATCCAATTGTTGTTGAGGTTACCGCTGCATCTGTACCCTCATTAAATAACAATCCCGGAAATTCTTTATCTCCCTTTTCTAATTTTAATTTTGATTTTCCTGCACCACCTCCCACTCACCAGTTCGATGATTTTATTTTAAAGACAGGAGAAAGTCCCGCAGAAAAAATTAAAAAAAATCTTTTCATAAAATTAGAGGTAAGTAAAACGCATTGTTTTGTTGGCGAGCCTATTACGGCTTCTTATAAATTATATACCCGCCTGCGCTCTGAATCTTCTATAACAGATGCGCCTTCCTTTAATGGATTTTCAGTGAGCGATCTTGATGTAAATAATAATGCAAGTATTGAAAAATATAATGGCCGCCAATACAATGTATATGTTTTAAGAAAAGTGCAACTCTATCCATTGCAGCCGGGAAACTTTACGCTGGATCCGGTAGTTGCCAACAATAAAGTAACGTTTATTAAAGCCGCATATGCCGGCACGCAACAGGGAGAAATGTTTTTTGACATGCTTGAAAATTTTGCGGATGCCACTTCTCCTGAAAATGCGGTCGTGGATGAAACGGTTACTTTAAAGAGCGAGCCTGTTACCATAAAAGTAAAACCATTACCGGCTCAAAATATTCCAAAAGAATATAAAGGCGCTGTTGGAAATTTTACCATACAGGCTAAACTTGAAAAAAATAATTTTACTACAGATGATGCCGGAATTTTACGGGTAGTTATTGGCGGCCAGGGAAACATTCAACTTATCAATTCACCCAGAATAAACTGGCCAGAAAACATAGAGGGGTTTGAGGCCAAAGTAACCGATAATATTGATAAATCTTCTGTGCCCATGAAAGGCAGCAAAACATTTACTTTTCCTTTTACCGTGACTAACGCCGGGAAGTATAAAATTGATTCTATATCATTTTCTTATTTCGATCCGGCTTCTTCATCCTACAAGATTATAAAGACAGCACCGCTACAGCTGCAGGTAAATAAAGGCACCGGCGTTCCCAATAATTCTTACGTAAAAAATGATTTGAAAAATACCGTAAATAAAAGCTTTGCAAGCGTTCACCCTTACGAGATAACGGTGGGTATTATTCTGATCTTCGGCATTCTTCTCCTGATCATTTGGGGCATTAACAGGAAAAATAAAAACAAAGATCTTTTGGAAAAAAATGTAAAGGTTGACGATATCAAGAATAAAATAAAAGAGGATGAGCCTGAATTTATGATTCCTGAAAATCCGTTATTAGCAGCTCATGAAAAATTAATCGCAGATGATCGCGCGCAGTTTTATAATGTACTGGATGCTTCTTTAAAAAAATATTTATCTGGAAAATTAAAAATACCGGTAGAGGAAATCACTAAAAAAAGATTGAATGAAGAGCTTGATAAATGCAATGTAGGCTTGGGTACTTCGCTCATGCTAAATTCATTGCTTGAGGAAATAGAAATGAATTTGTACGCCATGCCGGCGCATGGGAATCATCTTAAAAATACTTTTGAAAAAGCTTCGGAGGTGGTGTCATTGCTTGACAAACAGGTGTGCTAAAATTTTTATGCATTCGTAAACTTATAACCGATGCCTCTTACAGAATGGAAGTATTTTGGATTTCGGCTATCATCTTCAAAATACCTTCTGAAGTTTAAAATAAAATTATCAACCGTGCGCGTGGTAGGATAGACATTGTAGCCCCAAACGGATTGCAATATTTTTTCGCGGGTTACTACTTCGTTTTTATTTTCGATTAATAATTTTAAAAGCATGGCTTCTTTCTTGGTAAGCGCCAGTACTTCGCCCATTTTGGTAGTGCATTCCAGGGATTTAAAATTGATCAGGTTTTTGCCAAAACTAAATTCTTCTGTTATCGGTTCTTTGGCAGAAATGCGTTGACTTTTATTTATTAAAATGCTTACCCTGATTAATAATTCTTCCAGGTTAAACGGCTTGGTGAGATAATCATCAGCCCCTTTTTTTAAACCCAACACACGGTCTGCACTTTGATTTTTTGCACTCAACATTAATATGGGTATTTCAGTGTTGGAAAGCCTGATATTTTCGCAAACCGCTATGCCGTCAATTTCAGGAAGCATCACATCTAAAATGATAAGATCGAAATATTCATTGTGCAATGCTTTTAAAGCTTCTGCACCATCGTAGGCTGATGTAACTTCATAACCCTCCATCTCGAAATTTAATTTCAAGGTATCCTGCAAATTTTCTTCGTCTTCTACCAGTAAGATCGAAAGTTTTTTTGGTTGCATTTGATGAGAATTAATGATTATTATTTTTTTGCACTCTTAAATTTTATTTCAAAAATGCTTCCCCGTGGAGTGTTGTTATAAATATGGATTTCGCCATGATGCTGCTTCACAATCTCCCTGGTAAGATAAAGCCCCAGGCCGGTGCCCTTGGTTTGTCTCTGTGCTCCGCGAAAATATTTTTCAAAAACTTTTTCTTTTTCGTCTAAAGATATTCCCCGGCCTTCGTCTATCACTTGTAGTTTTATAAATTTATTTTCTTTAAACACTTTTAGCAAAATTACATCGTCCTTTCCTGAATATTTAATTGCATTGTCTAAAAGATTGTTAAGCGCTAATTGCAATAAAAGCCTGTCGCCGTTAATAATCATTTCTCGATCAAAATAAATATCTATTTCTCTTTGCGGGAAACGTATCATAAAGTCTTCGGCGCATTCATTAGCAAGTGCGCCAAGCTCGAAATCTTCATTGGTTAGTGTATAGCCTCCTGCATCAATCTGGCTTAGTAAAAGGATATTGTTGCACAATGCATTCAGGCGATTGGTTTCCTGGATGGTGCTTCTGATTAATTTTTGTTGCTGTTCATATTCCAGCTTTCTTTTTTGCAGGGTTTCCAAATTTAATTTGGTAACAGCAATGGGCGTTTTCAATTCATGTGTAATGGCCATCATGAAATTTTGTTGTTGTTGCGATTGCAACAGTTGCCGGTTTATGATTCTGAAAACAAAAACAGCTCCGGCTACTATCAGCAATAAAAAAGTAACCCCTTCACCAACATATTGAGTGGTTTTTCGGTCTCTCTCCAATTCTATTTTTTTTACTTTTTGAACATGGGAAACATCGTCAACATCTATCATGTCGAGCTTGTAGTAGCTAAGCTCTAAATTTTGTTTATTAAGAGCAATAAACCAAAATACTAATGCGGCAAGAATATAAGCCAGAAGGAACCAATAGAAAATATGAATCAGGCGCAGTGGCCTTATTTTAAATTTAGTTTTAATTACCTCGTAAGCCATACTTCAAAATTAGAAAATGAAAACAGCCTGATAAAAGTTATAGTTCAAAAAGAAGAAGATTACATCTCTACTTTTTCCACGCGTAATCCTACATTCATAATGTATTTTAAGGGATTCTCACGCATGATCTGGGCAATAGAAAAAGTATAATCGCCCGCTGTTTTGAAAGAAACCGGACCGGGTGTAATATTTTTTCTTACTTCAAAAATATCATCCATGCCCACTCCCTCCCAGCCTTTGGCATCGCTTGCTAATTTGAGATTGATGTTCTGAAATTGCATGGAATCTCCCGGAGCTTTTGAACCCAACCGCAGCCAGATGTTGTTATAATTATACAAATCGGAATGGCGCAAAACCAAATAGATATTGTAATGAGAAGTGGTATCATCTATATGAAAAGTAAATTGAGGCACATTATTGTAAAACCATTGCTGCGACGGTATTTGAGCCTGTTTTTCAAACAGATCAATTTTGCCGCAGGAAAAAATAAATAATGAGAGTAGTATGAGTAAACTTATTTTCAAATTGGGAATTTTATTGTAAAAATAATTTGTAGCGTTTTAATGAAAAGACAAAAATTATAGAACATTAAAAATTTGTTCTTTTGCTTTTTCAAGATCATCTTTCATAAGCACCACGCATTTTTGAATATCGGAATCATAAGCCTTGGAACCCGTTGTATTTATTTCTCTTCCTATTTCCTGTATTATAAAGGCAAGTTTTTTACCTCTTGTTTCTTCTTTATCGTCAAGAATATTTAAAAAATATTCGCAATGATTTCTCAACCGCACCTGCTCTTCCCTAATGTCAATTTTTTCGATGTAATAAATGAGTTCCTGTTCTAAACGGTTGGCATCATAATTTTCTTTGCCCACATTTTCTTCAAGCAACTCTATTAATCCCTCTTTCATTTTTATTCTTCGCTGTGGCTCCAGTTTTAATATTTCTTCTTCTTGTGTATGAATATTTTTTAGGCGGAGCCTGAGTTCTTTGTCTAATGATTTTCCTTCTTTCTTCCGGTGTGTGTTTAACTCTCTTAAGGCAGCATCAATTACTTTTTTCAATTCTAACCAATCTTTACCATCCAACACTTCATTGCTTGGAGATACTACCTCTGGCAATCGTAATAAAGCGCCTAAAACAGAATTGGTATCAATAGATAAATCGCTTGCCAATTCTTCAATTTGTTTGTAATAAGACTTTATAAGATCTGTGTTAATTACTACTGGTTTTGCGGAACCATTTTGTTTAATCACAATCAAACATTCAATAGTACCGCGTAGAAGACTTTCCTGCAATAAATTTCTTATTTCAAATTCATAAGGTTTTAATAAAGGAGGTATTTTTAAATTGATATCCAGTTGTTTTCCATTAAGCGATTTTATTTCTACCAAATAGGTTTTATCATTTACGGTTTGCTCCGACCTCCCAAAACCAGTCATTGACTTAATCATGCTTTATTCGTTTTAATAATTCGCAGCAAGTTATACAATTCTGATTTAGATACTTCCATCATTTCTCCGGGATGCAAATCCTTTAAAGTAATTTTTTCTATCCGGTACCTGATTAATCTAAGTGTGGGAAACCCAATGTGAGCCGTCATCTTTCGCACCTGGCGGTTTTTACCTTCGGTTAAAATTATTTTTATCCAACTATCTGCAACCGATTTTCTATAACGGATGGGTGGATTTCTTTCATCAACTTCCGGAGCCGATAAAAATATTTCTGCCTTACATTTTTTTGTACCATACATTTTACCATTGACATTAATAGAAACTCCTGATTGCAACTTTTCGATAGCGTGTTGTGTAATTTTCCCTTCCAACTGTACCCAATATTCTCTCTCATGTGCGTGCAAGGGATCTAACAAAGCGTGGTTTAATTTTTTATCGTTGGTAAGAATTAATAACCCTTCACTATCATAATCCAGCCGGCCTACCGGATATACATCATGAGGAACCTTAAAGAAATGTTTCAATGTTTTTTTTTCATCCTCAGAAGTAAACTGCGATAATACATGGAAGGGTTTGTAAGCAATAAAATATTTATTCACTAAAATTTTTTTGAAAAAAAGTCTGTAAAAATAATAAAGCCCGTCAGAAAATGAACGGGCTTTGTTATATGGATGGGTTAGTAAGTACAGGAAATAAATTTCCTTACACAATATTAAAAATAATTTTTGCTATAAGAAAAGAAATCATACTTTTTTTTATCAACATTTTAAAATGGGTTGTGGATAAGGTGCTCCTTTTTCTAAAAAGTATTTTATGTCAACAAGGGCTTTTCGGATATGGAGCCGGATTGTTTTTTTTTAAAGAATAAATACGTGCACCTTGTGATGCTGTACCAGAGCGAGGTTCATGGATTTCTTATTTTCAAAAGCTGAGCTGTTTTGTTTTTAAAAAAATAATTCTTCATAATTATGATTTGGAATTCATAACCTCTTGCGGAATTATTTTTATTTTTTTAGTTCCTTATTTTTTAAAAAGAGACTTTGGCATTTCACACAAACTTTACCTTTGGCCTCTAAATTTTTTTTATGCAGTTTCCCTCCCCGGTATCAGCACAATGGATCGCAGATTTTATTTCAGCAGAAATTGCAGGTGATAAAAATTCATTCGCATCAGGCATCAATGAAATTCACAAAGTGAAAGAAGGCGACATCGTTTTTGTTGACCATCCAAAATATTATGATGCCTGCCTCAACAGCGCTGCTACATTTATAATCATCAACTCAAAAAAGGAAGTACCTGATGGCAAAACTTTATTTATTGTTGAGGATCCCTTTGAAGCTTATTTAAAAATTACCCAACATTTTCGTCCTTTTATTCCATCAAAAAAAATGATCAGTGATTCTTCTGTAACAGGAAAAAATACGATCATTATGCCGAATGTTTTTTTAGGAAATAATGTAGTTGTCGGAGATAATTGTATTATTCATCCCAACGTTTGCATTTACGACGATGCGGTTATCGGCAATAATGTTGAGATTCATTCAGGAACCATTATTGGCAGTGATGCATTTTATTTCAACACAAAAAAGAACAGGGAAAGCTGGTTTAAAAAAATGAAAAGCTGCGGCAATGTGATTATTAATGACAATGTTGAAATTGGCGCCAATTGCACTATTGACCGCGGTGTAAGCGATTCCACCACTATTGGAATGGGAACTAAAATAGATAACCTGGTTCACGTAGGCCATGATGTGGTAATGGGCAAAAACTGTTTGATTGCTGCGCAGGTGGGTATTGCCGGCGGAACTGTTTTGGGCGATGGTGTTACTCTTTGGGGGCAAGTAGGTGTGAACAAAACCATTACCGTTGGTGATAATGCAGTTGTAATGGGGCAAGCCGGAATTACCTCAAGCATCGAAGGGAATAAATCTTACTGGGGAACGCCTATCCAGGAATTTTACAGCAAAAGAAAAGAATTGGTTTTGATAAAACGCCTTCCGGAAATCTGGGAGAAAGTAAAGGAGTTGAAAAAATAAATTTTTATACGAAGTGCTACTTATGTACGATGTACGATGTTTGACGTACGATGTGTGCGTCAACATGTGAAACTTATAGGTGAGATGTGCATCAAAACTAACATCGTACATCGTACCTCCAACATCAAACATCATTCCTCATAATCATACGGCAGCATATCTCCTATCTTTTTAAAACCAAAATATCCATTGGTAATAATATCTTCCTGGTCGTAATAATAACCGTTTTGTTCAATGACAATAGAGGCTTCTTTTGCAAAAGTCAATGTTGATAATTGAAAGTTTTTCTTTGCAGAAGGGTCCATTTTTATATATGCTTCTTCCGGTTCTTCATCATTATAAATTACGGCTACAACGGATTGATTGGGGTGAAACTCCACTGTATTGGTGCTATCATCTTTTACATAATTCAAGGCACCATAAACGTTGCCTAGAGGAAGTGGAATTTCTTCATCATTATTTTTTACAATAAACTGAAGCTCAAATCCATCTTCCTGTAAGGTGCGTCCATAAAGGCTTCGCATAAAATGAAGCATAGAGCCATTGTAAGCATTGAGGCGGTTGTCGGCCCACGTTTCTTCTTGTTCAGGAGTTCCTGTCATTTTTTCAAACAATGGATAACCAATAAATAAATTAGTGTGGGTATTGTATTCATTGGTAAAAGAATCAATGGCAAATTTTATAGTATAGCCCAACGCAAAATTATCAACCACAAGAGGTTCCTCTGTTAATACTTTTAAACGGTTTCTTTTTTTGCTAAAATAAAAATGAAGTACTTCCGGATTTTTAATAACGCATTGTTTGGCAAATTTTGTTTGCCCGATAAAATTTTCGATAAAAAATTCACCGTATTTCTGCCACCCATCTTTTACCTCATTGCTGATAACTATGGAAACTTCTTCCAGGGATTTTGAAAGCGGACTTAATTCAAAGGTTATATCTCCCTCTTGCGAAGAAGCGCGGTTTACCCGGATGCTTTCCGTTTCATAACCTGTAAAAGTTACTGCTAATAAATAGCCGCCTTCAGGCAGACGGATACTGAAATCGCCAGCTTCGTTAGTGGCTTCGCCCAGCGTTGTATTCTGTGCAAACACAGACGCACCTTGCAACGGAGTCTTTGTGTTTTTATCAATCACTTTCCCTTTTATTACATACGGAGATGTTTGCGCCAGCGTTCGAAATGCGGTTATAAGAAAAAGAAAGCTAAAAAGAAAAGCAGTGGCTATAGGTTTAGAGAGTTTGGTTTTCATAGGAAAATTTTTCATTAAAAATGATAATTGTCTTTTAGGGCGGCGCAGGTACGCACTATGGTTTCTTTTATTTTCGTAAATTCAAATTGAGGAAGCGCTTTTAAAATTTTACTATTATCAAAATATACTTTTGTTTTTGAAGTGCGGGCTGTTTCCTTTGTAAGCAAATGCTTTTTACCGGTTAGCATTGATTTTATAACTTCCAGCCGCCAAACCAATTCAATCAAAAATGGTGTTGCTTTTTTGTGTGGTGGTCGTTTCCCAAAACAATTTGCTATCTGTGAAAATACTTCCTTGTAAGTTAAATTTTCACTGCTTAAAATAAAACGCTGCGCATTTATTTCGCTGTTCATTAGCAAGATCATGGCATGGGCCACATCACGCACATCCACAAATCCTGTAATGCCTTCAGGATACCATTTGAATTCGTTGTAAGCCGTTTTAAAAATAGCTGAAGAACCTGTGTCCCAATTATTACCACCAAGAATTATGGTAGGATTTACAATAACAGCCTGCAAGCCTTCGCCTATGCCACGCCACACTTCAAGTTCACCAAGGTATTTCGATTTTCCGTAAATGCTGTTGTTGGTTTCTTCCGTCCAGTTCATTTTTTCTGTTATCATTTCTCCTTCCCGTATTCTACCCAAAGCCGCTACAGAACTCACATGCAACAGCTTCTTTATATTAGCATCAATACATGCGTTTACTACATTCGCAGTTCCTTCCACATTTATTTTCAGAAGCCGCTGTTTATCAGAAGGGTCAAAAGTAACGATGGCTGCACAATGATAAACATGAGTAATTCTTTCCATTGCTTTTTCAAGACCGGTTACATCAAGTAAATCACATTGTACCGTTTCTAAATTGGGATGAGAAAAAGAAATTGGTGTGGAATGGAAGAGAGCCCTTACCTGAAAACCTTCTTTAAGTAATTGATTTAGTAACTCATTGCCAACAAGCCCGGCGGCGCCTGTTACCAATACTTTTTGTTTTTCTGTTTTTATTTCGGGATGTGGAATCTCATTTGGCATTATCTAAATTTCGGTAATTCTTTCAGCAATAGAAATTATTTATTAACGTCATTCTTTTAGTATTTATAAAATCCTTTTCCTGTTTTTTTACCCAATTCATTATTGTTTACTTTTTCTATTTGAAGAGGCGAAGGTACAAAACGTGGCGCCTTATCAAACGCTTCGTAAAGCGTTTGTGTAACTTCAAGATTAATATCCATGCCTATTAAATCCATTAATTTAAATGGTCCCATTTTAAATCCGCTCGCTTCAAGGATTTGGTCGATCTCTTCAAATGAAGTGGTCTTCTCTTCCGCTATTTTCAGCGCTTCCAGATAATAATGCCGCGCCACACGATTTACAATAAAGCCCGGCGAATCTTTGCACATTACCGGTTGCTTTCCCATTTGCTCACAGATATTAAAAACAGTATTGGCCACTTCATCATTGGTCTGGCTGCCTTTGACCACTTCTACCAACTTCATTATATAAGCGGGATTAAAAAAGTGCATTCCCACCACACGTTCTGGAAAAATAATTTTTTCCTGTAAAGAAGAAACAGAAAGTGAAGAGGTATTGGTGGCAAAGATTACTTCTTCATTGTTATACTTTGCCAGGTCATTAAATAATGAAATTTTAGCTTCTTCTTTTTCTACAATGGCTTCAATGATTATAAAGCCGGTTACATTTTTTATATCGTTGGTAAATTGTATGCGGTTAAAAATTTCTTCTTTTTCTGTTGATGTGATTTTATTTTTATCAACTAAGTATTGAAGATTTTTTTGAATGGCCGACTGTGCATTGGCAAGAATATTTTTATTTACATCAAACAGGATAACATTAAAACCACTCTGTGCGGAAACCTGCGCAATACCGCTTCCCATAGTTCCTGCCCCGCAAACGCAAATGGTAATTGTCATTGTTTATTTATTGTAAAGATCAATTGTTAATTCGGAGATCTGCTCAAACCCTTTGTCAGCGGTTACTAAGGGAATCCCAAGACTAATGGAAGTTGCTGCAATAATAGTATCAGGGATTTTCAAAGAATATCTTTTTCTTAATTGAATGGATAATTCTTTTACTGATTGATCAATTGAAATAATTCTGAATTTGCTTAAAAATTTTTGAATTTCTTTTTCTTCATTTAATGAAATGGATTTGTAACTGAATAATTCAATCTCGCAGATAATAGAAGTGTAAAGAATTTTATTACGAAGATAATTTGCGATAATCTTATCGCCGGAAAGAATGTATAAAATGATGTTGGTGTCTAATAAGAATCTATTGCCATTCATTCCTTAGTTTTTTTTGAATGGCTAGGGGATCTTCTTTCAGCTTAATAGTACCACAATATTTTAAGGTATCCACGCCCTTTGGTTTGGAACTTTTGATCTTCCTTATCCTTGTAATATGATTTTTCTTTTTTTTCTTTTTTATTTCAGCCATAGTTCAGTTGTTGATTTTAAAGATAAAAAATGAAATTCAGTTAAAGGAAAATAAATCGTTAATGTAAAATTAACTAGACAGCACTTGCAAACTGATTTAAAAACCGTAAATCATTTTCACTGAAAATGCGCAGGTCTTTTATCTGGTATTTAAGCATCGTAATTCTCTCGATACCCATTCCAAATGCAAAGCCTGAATATTTTTTTGAATCAATTCCGCAGTTTTCAAGCACGTTAGGATGCACCATTCCACAGCCTAATATTTCTACCCAACCTGTATGTTTGCAAACGCTGCAACCCTCTCCACCACAGATTAAACAACTGATGTCCATTTCTGCGCTGGGTTCTGTAAATGGAAAATAAGAAGGGCGAAAACGTACTTTGATATCCTTGCCAAACATTTCCTGTACAAAGAAATAAAGTGTTTGTTTGAGATCTGCGAAGGAGACATTATCAGCAATATATAATCCTTCCACCTGGTGAAAAAAACAATGCGCTCTTGCACTGATAGTCTCATTGCGAAAAACGCGGCCGGGACAAATAATCCTGATAGGTAAGTTTCCTTTTTCCATTTCACGCACCTGTACGCTACTTGTGTGTGTGCGCAACATCCACGCGGGATTTTGAGAAACATAAAAGGTATCCTGCATATCTCTCGCCGGATGATTTTCGGGTAAATTAAGTGCCGTAAAATTATGCCAGTCATCTTCAATTTCCGGACCTTCTGCCACCGCAAATCCCAGGCGATGAAAGATTGAAACAATCTTATTTTTGACAATACTAATCGGATGCCTGCTGCCCAATGGCAAAGCATCTCCGGGCAAGGTAAGATCAATGTTGCTTTCGTTTTCAGGGATTCCTTTTTCACCGGATGCCTTTAATTCTTCATATTTATTTTCAGCAAATAATTTCAGTTCATTGAGTACTTTACCCATCTCTCTTTTATTTTCCGGAGCCACATTTCTCATTTCTCCCATTAAAGATTTTACCGAGCCATTGGACCCGATAAATTTAATGCGAAATGCTTCAGAAGGATTTTTATCATCCGTGGAGAAACCAGATATTTCTTTCTTTAAGTTTTCAACTTGTTGTAACAAATTTTCCATAATCGCAAAGTTAAGTTAAAGCGGTATTTAAATTTTTATTGGAGAAAACCCAAACATTCTTGTTCATGCCATTCCTTCTTCTTAAAATAATGACTATTATCTTAAGTATCTTGCAAAATTGTTTTTATAGCATTTTCTAAAAAATTAAATCTTAGTCACTTCGATGTTCAGTATCATAACCGGCAGTATTATTTTAAGTCTTTTACATGCCACTATTCCTAATCATTGGTTACCTGTAATCGCAATAGGCCGCAAAGAAAAATGGACATTGCAGGAAGTAACAAAAGTTACTTTTATTTCAGCGGTGGCGCATGGTTTAAGCACGGTGATCATTGGTTTTGCATTGGGTTTCGTGGGTTCGCAACTGGCAGCGAGGGTTGATCATTTTACACATTTTACTGCCCCTATTATTTTAATTGTCCTGGGCATTATTTTTATTTACCGTCATCACAACCACAAACATTTTCACATAGATGATAACATTGAAAAAAAGAAGTCGAAGAAAAGTATCATCATAGCTTTAGTGTTGGCGATGTTTCTTTCCCCGTGCATGGAAATAGAAGCTTATTTTTTATTAGCGGGTTCGCAGGCAAAATGGCTCATCTGGTTTATCGCTGCCTTGTATCTTATTATCACAACAGTTGGAATGGTAACCCTGGTACGATTTGCCTACATGGGAGTTTTAAAATTAAACTGGCATACGTTAGAACATAATGCCGGGATTATAACAGGTGTTACCTTAGTAGGTACAGGTATTCTTGCATTTTTTATTCATTAAAAAATTATGCGGCAAAATTTGAGAATAAAGAAAAATATTGATTTGCATACGGATGAAACCACCGAAATAAAAAATGCAAATACAGGTTGTCATCATTGTGCGCAGGATAATGTAGGCCATGAAACCGATGTACATAGTCATGGTGTTTCAGAGAGTGAAATAAGCTGGAAGGAGCATTGGAACCTGCTTGTAGCATTATTTATTTTAATAGTTATGCTGTTGCTAAAACATGGATTCCGGATAGTGCCGCAAAATCAAATTGATTTTTCAATTCATGCTATAGCATTTATTCTTGCAGGCTACAATGTGATAAGGCTTGCTTTCAGAAATATCAAAAGAGGAAATATTTTTAATGAATTTGTTCTAATGAGCGTGGCTACTTTGGGCGCCTTTTACATTGGGGCATATAGTGAAGGCGTTGCCGTAATGGTGTTTTATTGTATAGGCGAATGGTTCCAGGATTCAGCGGTGCAAAAAGCAAAAAGAAATATAAAAGCTTTATTAGACATCAGGCCTGATGAGGCTACTGTTGTAAGAAATGGTCATCAGCAAATGATACATCCATCAAAAATAAATTTGGATGAAACTATCTTGGTACGCAGTGGTGAAAAGGTAGCGTTGGACGGCGAATTGATTTCTGAAAATGCTTCTTTTAATACTGCCGCATTAACGGGTGAAAGTAATCCTGTTTCAAAACATAAAGCGGATTTGATTTATGCAGGAATGATCAACCTTGATCGTGTGGTAGAAATAAAAGTAAAAGCAAATTTTAAAGACAGTGCATTAAGCAGGATTCTGGAAATGGTGCAGGATGCATCTGCCCGAAAATCACAAACACAATTATTCATTTCCCGCTTTGCAGAAATTTATACGCCTATTGTTTTTTTTCTTGCAATGGCATTGTGCCTGGCTCCTTATTTTTTTGTGGATGTTTACAATTTTGATGAATGGTTTTACAGGTCTCTGGTGTTTTTGGTGGTCAGTTGTCCGTGTGCTTTGGTCATTTCCATTCCGCTGGGTTATTTCGGCGGCATAGGGCTTGCTTCACGAAATGGAATTTTATTTAAAGGAGGAAATTTTTTGGATGCCATAACCAAAGTGAACACAGTGGTAATGGACAAAACCGGTACGCTTACCAAAGGCGTTTTTAAAGTGCAGAATGTATTTACAGAAACCCTTTCAAAAGAAGAATTGATAATGCTTACTGCAGCTTTGGAAAAGCATTCCACGCATCCTGTGGCAAAAGCAATTATTGACTTTACAGAAAATAAAACGGATTCATTACCAGTTAAAGAGGTAGAAGAAATTGCCGGAATGGGATTGAAAGGGAAGGTGGATGGGAAAGAAATTATGGTAGGAAATTTAAAATTGCTGGAAAAGTTTCAAATCCCATTTCCCCAAAAATTAAAACAGGAAATAGACACCATTGTTGTGGTGGTACTTAATAATATTTATGAGGGATACATTGTAATTGCCGATGAAATAAAAGAGGACGCAGTAAAAGCAATTCATGAATTGCAGCGGATGAACATTTCGACAATTATGCTTTCGGGAGACCGCGAAAGTGTAGCTCATAAAGTGGCTGCACAATTGGGAATTAAAGAAGCTTATGGCGATCTTTTACCCGAAGGAAAATTAGAAAAAGTGCACCAGTTGAAAAGCGCGGGTAAGAAGATTGCTTTTGCCGGCGATGGGGTAAATGATGCGCCGGTAATTGCTTTGGCAGATGTGGGAATTGCTATGGGCGCATTGGGAAGCCACGCTACCATTGAAACTGCGGATGTAGTAATTCAAAATGATCAGCCTTTAAAAATTGTGTCTGCTATAAAAATTGGAAAAATTACCCGTAATATTGTTTGGCAAAATATCAGTATTGCCATGATAGTAAAACTGGCGGTTTTAATTTTGGGCGCAGAAGGGATTGCCACTTTATGGGAAGCAGTAATCGCTGATGTGGGCGTTGCCTTATTGGCTATTTTGAATGCCGTAAGAATACAGCGGATGCGATTTTAAATTACCTCTTGCTTTTTTCTCATTACCCCTTAAGTTTGCATCTATTTTATAAAAATGAAAATTACGGATCACATAAAAGCGGCTAAGGATACGGTTATTTCCTTTGAAATACTTCCGCCGTTAAAGGGCAAAACCATTGAATCTATATACAATCACCTGGATCCTTTAATAGAATTTAAACCTGCGTTTATCAACGTAACGTATCATAGAAGTGAGCAGGTTTTTAAAAAGAAAGCCGACGGTACTTTTGAAAAAGTAGAAATACGTAAACGTCCAGGCACCGTAGGCATTTGCGCAGCTATAATGAATCATTATAAAATTGATGCCGTTCCGCATTTGATTTGCGGAGGCTTTAATTTACAGGAAACAGAAAACGCTTTGATTGATCTTGCATTTCTGGGGATTGATAATGTGCTGGTGCTTCGTGGAGATGCTGCGAAAAATGAAGCACTATTTGAACCGGAAAAACATGGACATTCTTATGCAATAGAGCTTTTAAAACAGACCGTAAATCTAAATAATGGAATTTATCTTGAGGAAGATATCAGGGATGGTTACAAAACCAAATTTTGCATCGGTGTAGCCGGTTATCCTGAGAAACATTTTGAAGCGCCTAACATGCAAAGTGATCTCGGCTATTTGAAGATGAAAGTGGATGCCGGGGCTGATTATGTTACCACACAAATGTTTTTCGACAATCAAAAATATTTTGATTTTGTAAAAAACTGTAGAGATGTCGGAATTGAAGTGCCTATTATTCCAGGACTGAAACCCATTACTTCAAAAAAACAATTATCCGTATTGCCAAGAACATTTCACGTGGATATACCTACTGAACTCAGTAATGAAATTATGAAATGTAAAACAGATGCTGACGTAGAAATCGTAGGCCAGGAATGGCTACTTCAACAATCAAGAGAACTAAAAAAACATGGCGTACCTGTGCTACATTATTACACGTTAGGAAAACCACGGGTGGTCGCCAACGTAGTAAAACAGATTGTATAAAAGACATCATCTTCCTTATTCCATAGAAAATTTTTCCGGTATTTTTCTGTCTTCGATACTCTTTTCTTACTCCAAAATTCTTTTCCAATAAAGTTTATTAGTGCAATTGCACCGCTAATGGTGCAATTAACTTATCCACCGTTATCCACATTCCATTCACATCTTTTGCACATTAAAATCGCCTTAATTTCTTCTTAACTCCTTTGTAGTGCCTCATTATAGTGCAGGTGGATAAAAAAGTTTTTCATAAAAAGATTGGCAAAGTGGGAAAAAGTGTTATTTTGTGGAAGAAATTTAATTTTTTCTCTAATTCATTAACAATGACGGGCTTTATAGGCGAATACGAGGCTACTTTAGATGCGAAAGGGCGCTTCCTTTTACCGGCAGGTTTTAAAAAACAATTGCCCGATAGCGGAGCTGAGCCTTTTGTATTGAACCGTGGATTTGAGAAATGCCTTAGCTTATACACATCTAAAAGTTGGAAACCTATATTTTCTGAGTTGGGCAAATTGAATGATTTTGAGCCAAAAGTAAGGCAATTCAAAAGGTATTTTTTGAACGGCGCCACACAGGTAGAACTGGATAGTGCAGGCAGACTTTTATTGCCCAAAAATCTAATGGAATATGCAGGGCTTGAAAAGGATATTGTATTGGTTTCGGCAATTGATAAACTTGAAATTTGGGATAAAACAAAATATCAACAGTTCTTTGAAACTTTTTCACCGGAAGCATTTAGCGATTTAGCTAAAGAAGTGATGGCAGGCGATAAAATAAAAAATCAGTAATTATGCAGGAGGGCATATACCATGTGCCGGTTTTGTTGCAGGAAGTTATTGATCTTCTCAATATTATTCCTTCGGGGATATATGTGGATTGTACTTTTGGCGGCGGCGGGCATAGTAAAAAAATTCTGGAAAAATTAAATAAGGAGGGAAGATTAATTGTTTTTGACCAGGATGAAGATGCCCGAAAAAATCTTCCCGATGATGATCGTGTCATTTTTGTACCGCACAATTTTCGCCATCTACAGCGTTTTCTCCGGTTTCATAAAATTTTAAAAGTAAACGGAATACTTGCAGATCTTGGCGTATCGAGTCACCAGATAAATGTGCCGGAAAGAGGATTCTCCACGCGTTTCAATGCTGCCATGGATATGCGCATGAATCAGAAGGAAACAAAAACTGCCGGGGATGTGCTGAAAAATTATTCTGAAGAAAGGTTACATAAAATTTTTGAGCAATATGGGGAAGTAACCAACTCCAAAACATTGGCGAAAACAATTGTGGCCTTAAGAAAAACGGAATCGCTGAATACGATCAATGAATTTAAAAATGCAGTTTATCCTATTGTAAAAGGGAACCCAGAAAAATATTTCGCCCAGGTTTTTCAGGCATTACGGATAGAAGTAAACGATGAATTAAATGCGCTTAAAGAGATGCTGGAGCAGGCTGTAAATGTTTTGGAAGAAGGCGGAAGAATTGCGGTAATTACTTTTCATTCCTTAGAAGACCGGATTGTAAAAAATTTTTTTAAGAATGGAAATTTTGAACCGGAACAAACCAATGATTTGTATGGTAATCCAAAAGTGAATGCATTGAAAGTAATTACCAAAAAACCGGTAAATCCTTCAGTACAGGAAATTAAAAATAACCCAAGATCGAGAAGTTCAAAATTGCGTGTAGCGGAAAAGCAAAAAGTTTCTGAGAAATAATAAAAATAAGAATCATTAAAAATAAAAATGGAAACCGGAGAAAACATACCTACTCAGCACAAAGAAAAAAAACGCATTAAAAGACGGCGCTCATTTGGGTACAACCGGTGGATTGTTAAAAATATTCCATTCTATTTTTTTATCGCAGCACTTGCCATTGTATATATAGCCAATGGGCATTACGCGGATAAAACGATGAGAAAAATAAATACTATTGAAAATCATCTTAAAGAAATGGAATACGAATTTAAAACAGTAAAGCGTGATGTGATTTTCAGAAGCAAAGAAAGTGAGCTGGCAAAAGCGGTAGAGCCATTAGGGCTGAAACCGTTGTTGGCACCGCCGGTGAAGATCGTGGATACTTTGAGGGGGCAGTAAATAATAAATAAAAAATAAAAAATGTGAAGGTTTGAGTTCAATCTAAACAATCTAAACCGATCTAAACTCCAGACTTGGATATAAAAAAAGACATATTATGGCGCGTGTACCTTTGCTTCCTTGGCATTCTTGTGCTGGGAATAATTGTATTGGGGCGTGCCTTTTATATTCAAAGAATTCAAGGAAATTATTGGAAAAGCATGAGCAATAAACAGCATCTAAAATATATAGATATTGATGCAGAGCGTGGGAGTATTTATAGCGAAGATGGGAATATGCTAAGCACTTCCATTCCTGTTTTTGATATTTATGTGGATTTTATGGCCGATGGTCTTCGTGAAAAAAATGGCAAAAGGTTTTATAAAAATCTTGATTCTTTAAGTATCAACCTTTCCGGATTATTTAAAGATGCCAGCCCCGCTTCTTACAAAAAACTTTTAGTAAATGCGTATAAAAATAGGAAAAGATATTTTACATTAAAGAAGAAAATTTCTTTTGAGGATTATAAAGTTTTAAGAGAATTTCCATTGGTAAGGCAGGGCCGCAATAAAAGTGGGTTTATAATAGAAGTTCGTGATAACCGCGTGAACCCTTATGTATTGCTTGCCAATCGCACCATCGGTTTATCGCGTGGCGATACCAGCAAAAATGTAGGATTGGAAAGATCTTATGATAGTGTGTTGAAAGGCGAGACAGGCCAGCGTCTTATGAGATACATGGCCGGTGCTTACGTGCCTGTTGATGGCGCCGAAATAGCGCCTGAAAACGGAAAAGATATTATAACAACGATTGATACTTATATACAGGATGTGGCAGAAAATGCTTTAATGAAAATGATGGTTGCCAATAATTCCCTACATGGAACGTGCATTGTAATGGAAGTAAAAACCGGAAAAATTAAGGCCATTGCTAATCTCGGCAAAAGACCTGATGGAGAATATCTTGAAGATTATAATTATGGACTTGGTAAAAAAACAGAGCCAGGTTCAGTATTTAAACTTGCCACTCTATTGTCTTTGCTCGAAGATAAATATGTAGATACGAGCACCATCGTAGATTGTGAGGGCGGGCATAAATCTTTTTATGGATTAAGAATCCGGGACTCACATTTAGGAACCGGATTAATTACTGTGAAAGAAGCATTTGCTCAATCATCCAATGTGGCATTTGCAAAACTGGCCGACCAATATTATCATAACCAGCCTGAAAAATTTTACCAGCATTTACATCATTTAAGGCTTGATAGAATAACGGGAATTGATATAGTGGGCGCCGCGGTTCCTCTTATAAAAAAACCAAGCAGTAAATATTGGACAAAAACTACCATACCTTTTATGGCACATGGTTACGAAGAATTAGTAACGCCGTTGCACTTGCTTATGTTGTACAACGCAGTTGCCAATAACGGAAAAATGATGAAGCCGTATCTCGTTAACTCTATCAACGAAATGGGAACACAAATACAATCATTTGAACCGGAGGTTCTTGTTGATAAAATATGCAGTGATGAAACTCTTGGAAAATTAAAAGATTGCCTGCTCGCCGTTGTAGAAAATGAGCATGGTACTGCAAGGTCTCTGAAAAGTAATTATTACAGGTACGGGGCCAAAACCGGAACTGCTGTAACTGCCATGGATAACCGCGGATATAATAAAGGATCTAAAATTTACCAATCTGCTTTTATGGGATTCTTTCCTTTTAATGATCCGGAGTATAGCATTGCGGTAGTCATTCAAAATGGCAGTGAGTCTAGGCTTGCTTATGGTGGCGTGGTTTCAGGACCTGTTTTTAAAGAAGTAGCCGATAGATTGTATGCGTCAATGGTTCCCAAGGGATCGGTAAATCGGTTTCAAAATTATGCAGACAGTGGTCTTTATAAATTTTATGGAATGAAAACGGACCTCAATACTATTTTAGGCGAGTTAAAATACCGGGAAACGGATTCTCAAACATCAGGCAATTGGAGAACTACTGTCTTGCAGGATGGAAGGGCATTTTTAACCGCAGATAATGTTTCAAAAATAAAAAATAAAGTTCCGGATGTAACAGGATTAGGGTTAAAAGATGCCGTGTATGTTTTAGAAAACATGGGATTAAAAGTAACCACTATGGGGCGCGGAAAAGTGATCTATCAATCGCTTGCGCAAAACAGTAATTTTTCTAAAGGGCAATCAATAAAAATACAATTGAATTAATGGCATTATTGCAACAAATATTGTACAAAGTAAATATCATTTCAGTTACAGGATCTACTGATATTGAAGTGACGGATTTACAAATTGATTCACGTAAGGTGAGTAATGGCACCTGTTTCATCGCAGAAAAAGGAACCCTTTCTGATGGACATCATTTTATTGAGGCAGCTATTTCCAATGGCGCCGTAGCAGTTATTTGCGAAAAATTGCCGGAAGCATTAAGCGGGAAAATATTATACATTGTTGTAGAAAACAGCGCTATTGCTGCGGGTATTATGGCGCATAGTTTTTATGGCCAGGTATCAGAAAAGATAACTTTAGTTGGAGTAACGGGAACTAACGGAAAAACCACTATCGCTACTTTATTATTCAAATTATTTTCGGGTTTAGGGTATAAATGCGGTTTAATAAGTACGGTACAAAATCAGATTGATAACAAAATAGTAGCGTCTACGCATACCACTCCTGATGCCATTACCCTTAATCATCTTTTGGCGGATATGTATGCCAGTGGCTGCTCTCATGTATTTATGGAAGTGAGTTCACATGCGCTGCACCAGCACCGTGTAGAAGGTTTGCATTTTGCAGGAGGTATTTTCAGCAACATTACTCATGACCATTTGGATTACCACAAAACATTCGATGAATATATAAAAGTAAAGAAATCATTTTTCGATTCATTGCCTTTTTCCTCTTTTGCATTAAGTAATGCGGATGATAAGCGTGGAAGCGTGATGTTACAAAATACCAAAGCGAAAAAATATTTTTACAGCCTGAAAACATTGGCTGATTTCAAAGGAAAAATTATTGAAGATTCTTTGTTGGGTTTGGAATTGGTGATTAATGACGTGGAAGTTCATTTCAGGATGATCGGAACTTTTAATGCTTATAATTTATTGGCTGTGTATGGCGCTGCGATTTGTTTGGGAGAAAATAAAGAGACCGTTTTACAAATATTAAGTAACCTTGATGGGGCCGAAGGGCGGTTCGATTATATGGTTTCGCCTAACGAAAAAATAGTAGGTATTGTGGATTATGCACATACACCTGATGCATTGCTGAATGTATTGGCCACTATAAAAAATCTGAGACAAGGTGAGGAAAAAATCATAACAGTTGTCGGTTGTGGCGGCAACCGTGATAAAACGAAAAGGCCTGAAATGGCCGAAGTGGCTTG
>DATCWN010000225.1:0-12486 GCA_036566285.1 Hanamia sp. | reverse complement strand
TTCGCTGCGGGAAAACTCCCTTCCGATTTTGAAACACTTATGGATACTAACTTTGGCGACCTTTCTATCAATGATACCTTTCCTAAAGTAATTCATAAGCCTGAAACGGCTTCTGAAAAAAAATACCGCATTACCAACGATGCAACCGGCGTACAAGGCGCAGTAAGAATCGCCAGGCCATTCCCTAACCGCCATCATCCCGACTTTAAAAAGGCAATGGTGCTGAACACTTTATTTGGCGGCTATTTTGGCTCACGATTAATGGCCAATATCCGGGAAGAAAAAGGATACACCTATGGCATTTCCAGTTATCTTCAAAATCACATAGAACACAGCGCCTGGATGATAAGTACCGAAGCCGGGAAAGATGTTTGCGAAGCGGCAATCGAAGAAGTATATAAGGAAATGAAATTGCTTCGAGAAGAGCTAATTGATGCCGAAGAATTGTTATTGGTAAAAAATTATATGATGGGCCTCAACCTTGGGTATATTGACGGCCCCTTTCACATTATAGCACGTTGGAAAAGCCTTATATTAAATGGCCTTGACGAAAATTATTTTTACGATAATTTAAATACTATAAAAAACATTTCTGCTGAGGAATTGCAATCTCTTGCGAACAAATATTTGGTACCCGAAGAATTTTTTGAATTGGTAGTAATTTAAATTAGCTTTCAATAAATTATCAAATGAAATTTATTATACGCCTGTTGGTTACCGCCGCAGTGGCTTATGGCTTATCCATGATTTTGGAGCCGCACATCAAAATCGAAAGTTTTTCCACCGCTTTATTATTTGTATTCGTGCTGGGCGTTTTAAACGCCATTGTAAAACCCATCCTTGTTATTTTAACCTTGCCTATTACCATTCTTACGCTGGGTATTTTTCTTCTGGTTTTAAATGTACTGATGGTTTTGCTCGCCGATAAATTTATAAAAGGCATTTATATAGATGGCTTTTTATGGGCGTTTGTTTTCGGGCTGCTTCTGTCTTTTCTTTCCTCAGCTCTTTTGAAGCTTGATAAATCACGATAGCTCTTTTTGTGATTTAGATTTCATCTCTCCCAAGCCTTTTATCTTTTTTATATTAAAAATGAAATGGTGAAATTTGCAATATGCAATTCAATAGAAAAGATTTTTCCGAAAAAACATTAATTGAGCTTTATAAAAAAATTCTTTTTCCGCGGATGGTGGAAGAAAAGATGTTGCTGCTGTTGCGCCAGGGAAAAGTTTCCAAATGGTTTAGCGGTATAGGCCAGGAAGCCATTTCTGTAGGAGCCACTTATGCCTTGCAGCCGGATGAATGGATTATGCCATTGCATAGAAACCTGGGCGTTTTTACTACGAGAGATATGCCATTGCACCAATTAATAAAACAATGGCAGGGCGCGGAAGATGGTTATTCCAAAGGACGTGAGCGTAGTTTTCATTTCGGAAGTAAAGAACATTTCATTTGTGGAATGATATCTCATTTAGGGCCGCAACTTTCTGTGGCGGATGGTGCAGGCCTGGCTTATAAGTTGAAAAATGAAGAAAAAGTGGCTCTTGCTTTCACGGGCGAAGGCGGTACCAGCGAAGGCGAATTTCATGAAGCATTAAACCTTGCTGCTGTTTGGGATTTGCCGGTGATTTTTATTATTGAAAATAACGGCTATGCCCTCAGCACTCCGGTAAGTGAACAATATCGCTGTAATAATTTGGTAGATAAAGCCAAAGGCTACGGAATGGAAGGAGTGCAGATAGACGGAAATAATATTCTTTCTGTTTATGAAACGGTGAAGGGAGTTCGCGAATATTGCATTAAAAATCAAAAGCCGTATTTGATAGAATGCAAGACGTTTAGAATGCGGGGACACGAAGAAGCTAGCGGTGTAAAATATGTTCCCAAAGAATTGTTTGAGCAATGGATTGAGAAAGACCCCATAAAGAATTATGAGCATTATCTTGTTGAGGAAAATATTCTTACCAACCTAACGGTAGCGGATATACGAAATGAAATAAAGCAGCATATTGAAGATGAAATAAGAAATAGTCCTATCGAAAACCCCCTACCTTCTAAAAGGGGTGAAGAACACGCCTCTCCAAATGCTAACATTACAAAAGAACAGTTGGAAGATGTTTATGCAGCAAAACCTCTTTCGAACGACTTTAATACAAATAGCCAGTCGGGACAGAGTTCCCGATTCCCACCTTCAGGAGGTAGGGGGTCTCGTTTTATAGATGCCATCAAAGAAGGCCTCCATCAATCCATGAAAGCACATCCCAATCTGATTTTAATGGGACAGGATATTGCAGAATATGGAGGCGCTTTTAAAATAACAGAAGGATTTATAGAAGAGTTTGGTAAAGAAAGAGTGCGCAATACTCCTTTGTGTGAAAGCGCTGTAGTGGGTGCTGCGCTTGGGTTAAGCCTCGAAGGATTTAAAAGTGTAATGGAAATGCAGTTTGCCGATTTTGTAGCGGTAGGGTTTAACCAGATAGTTAATAACCTGGCAAAAATTCATTACCGCTGGGGGCAAAATGCCGATGTGGTAATTCGTATGCCGACAGGTGCGGGTGTAGGCGCAGGCCCGTTTCACAGCCAAAGTAATGAGGCCTGGTTTGTACATACTCCGGGATTGAAAGTGGTGTATCCCTCTTCGCCGGAAGACGCCAAGGGATTGATGATAGCGGCAATTAACGACCCCAACCCGGTATTGTTTTTTGAGCATAAGCTTTTATACAGAAGTATTTCGGGAGATGTGCCGCAAAATTATTTCGAAGTGGAAATAGGCAAAGCAAGGAAAGTGCGAACAGGCCACGATGTTAGTATCATCACATATGGTATGGGAGTAATTTGGGCAACAGAATATGCTGACGCGCATCCTGAACTGTCAATAGATATCCTTGATTTAAGAACCTTGCTTCCCCTGGATTATAAAGCGATAAGAAATTCGGTAAATGGTACAGGTAAAGTTTTAGTGCTTCATGAAGATACTTTGACCGGTGGCATCGGGGGAGAAGTGGCAGCATGGATTGCCCAAAATTGTTTTGAGTATTTAGATTCGCCTGTAATGCGCTGTGCATCGCTTGATACGCCTATTCCTTTTAATACGGAATTAGAAAAAAATTTTCTTGCAAAATCAAGATTGGCTGAAATGATGCAGAAATTATTGAATTATTAATGCCAACAATTTACATAATAGCTGGACCAAATGGTGCGGGAAAAACAACCGCAGCTTATAGCCTTTTACCGGAAGTCTTTAAGACCATTGATTTTGTAAATGCTGACGAAATTGCCCGCGGTTTATCTCCATTGGATGTTGATTCTGTGGCATTTCAGGCCGGAAGAATAATGCTTGAAAGATTAAAGCATTTAATCAATCAGAAAAAAAGTTTTGCATTTGAAACCACATTGTCGGGTGTTGCTTATTTGAAATTTATTCACTTGGCTAGATTATCAGGATATGAAATTACTTTCTTTTTTGTTTGGCTTGATAGCATTGAACTTGCAAAAGAAAGGGTGGCCGCGAGAGTAAAAAAGGGCGGCCATAATATTTCTAATGAGGTAATTGAACGGCGTTATGCAAAGGGAATTAAAAATTTTTCAAAATATTCTCAGGAGGCAGATAGCTGGTATCTTTATGATAATTCGGGCGCTGAGTATGTGTTGATTGCAAAGTGTATTGAAGGTGAAAAAGAAATATTTAACTTTGAAGTATTCCATAAAATTACAGAGATATGAATCCTGTTAAAAGAAGAGAAGATTTAAGTAATAAAATACAAGTTGCTTTAGACAAGGCTATTAAGAAGGTTATTGCTGAAGAAAAAGCCCGCAATGGTTATCTTGTAATTTCTGACAAAAAAGGAAGTATAAAAAAGATACCTGCTAAGGATTTGTAATGTCAAAACCAAAACCATCCATATAATTTTTTTCTGTAAATAAGCACATTTATCAGACCTTCCGTTTTCAGTCATCATTTCTTTTACTCCAAACTTTTTTAAAAATGAATTGTAAAAGCATCGGGCTTTTAATAGGTTTTTATTTTTTTTCAAATTCAATAGCTGCTCAAAAGAATCCTGGATCCATCTTCGATCCGCATGAATTATTTGCTCAAAATTTTTATACAAAAAACGGGAATGAATTTCGTTCTGCGAATGGCGCTCCTGGTTCTAAATACTGGCAAAACCGTGCTGACTATATACTTCATGCCACAATAGATACTGTTTGGAATACACTCAAAGGATCAGAAACTATTTCCTATACCAACAACAGTCCCGATGCATTGACATCACTTTGGGTGCAATTGGATCAAAACACTTACCGCAAAGAAGCGCGTTCCAACTTTTACACTTCTGATTTTCGAAGAAGAAAACCAGCCGATATACAACATACTGATGGCTATCAATTTGAAACGGTAACCATTGAATACAAAGGCAAAACTCTTAAAGCCGATTATATCATTAATGATACAAGAATGCAAATTCGTTTGCCCAACACATTATCATCAAAAGAAAAAATAAATATTCATATTCAATATCACTATTCCATTCCGGGAAATTTTGGCAATAGAACCGATTTTTTCTCAACAAAAAATGGAAAGATTTATGAGATAGCGCAATGGTATCCGCGTATGTGTGTGTATGACGATCTCGAAGGCTGGAGCACCTTGCCGTTCCTCGGAAGTGGTGAATTCTATTGCGAGTATGGCGATTTTGATTATACGGTTACGGTTCCTGCCGGCATGATTGTAGCTGGTAGCGGCGAGTTGCAAAATGAAAAAGAAGTGCTCACGCAAAAACAAATTGAAAGATTATCCGCTGCGCGAAAAAGTGATAAAACTATCATGATCCGTTCTGAAAAAGAAGTGAATGATGCTGCCGGAAAAAGTATAAATAATAAGTTGGTAAGCTGGCATTTTAAAATGAACAATACCCGTGATGTAGCCTTCGGCGCATCCGCGGCATACATGTGGGATGCAGCAAGAGTGAATTTGCCCGAAGGGAAAAAAGCATTGGCTATGTCGGTTTATCCGGTAGAAAGCGCAGGCGAAAATGCATGGGGCAGAGCGACAGAATATCTGAAAAAATCCATAGAATATTTTTCTGAAAAATGGTTTGTCTATCCATACCCGGTAGCCGTCAATGAAGCAGGCAAAGCAGGCGGCATGGAATACCCCGGAATTGTATTTGACGGAATGAATGATAAGGCAGGAGAACTGTATTGGGTAACTGCGCACGAGATTGGGCACAACTGGTTTCCAATGATTGTTGGCAGCGATGAAAGGCGCTATGCGTGGATGGATGAGGGTTTTAATACTTTCATAGATATATATGCCGCAGATGAATTTAATCAAAGTGAATATGCGCCCAAGCGCGATGGAGAATATGCGCCTGGAAAAGGAAACCCTGCTGATGAAATTATTCCTTTATTGAAAGATGCTATGGCGCCTTCCATGATGGCAAGGGCAGACATGCTTCCCGAAAAATACCGTCATCCCCTGGTTTATTTTAAACCCGCTTTCGGATTGGTAATGCTTCGCGAAGTTGTGTTAGGGCACGACCGTTTTGATTATGCCTTTAAAAAATACATAGAACGATGGGCGTATAAACATCCATCACCCGATGATTTTTTCAGGACAATGGACAATGAAACAGGAGAAGATCTTTCATGGTTCTGGAAAGAATGGTTTTACAATAACTGGCAACTTGATCTTGCAGTACGCTCTGTTGCTTATACCAATGATGATGCTAAAAGTGGTGTGGATATTACGATTGACAATTTACAAAAGATGGCCATGCCGTTCACGCTTGAAGTGGTTCTGAAAGATGGAAGCAAACAGGATTTGCAATTGCCTGTGGAAACGTGGATGCAGGGAAGTGTGCATAGCATTCATTTGCCAACAACACAACCGGTTCAATCTGTAATTATAGATCCTGAAAATAAATTGCCGGATAGCAATAGAGAAAATAATGTGTGGAAAGGATAAGAGCTTACGTTGAATCTTCAGAAAAAAGCATTTCCTAATAAGAAGTACACAAACTCTGTGGAATAAAGAATAAACCCTAAAAAAGAAAGCTGTTTATTTTGAGATCATTCCCATTTTCTTAAAGCGCAAACTTAAGAATAATGCAGAAAAGGTAAGCCCTACAATAAATCCCGTCCAGATACCGGCAGCGCCCATTTTAAAATAAAAAGCCAATAAGCATCCTACAGGAATTCCTATAGCCCAATAAGCAATCCCGATAAATATCGTGGGTACTTTTACATCTTTTATTCCTCTTAATAATCCTGCACTGATGGCTTGTGTGCTATCGGATATTTGAAAAATGGCTGCGAATAATAATAAGAAAGATGCTAAAGAAACCACGCTGTATTCGTCATTGAACAAGTAAGGCAGTTGGTTTCTGAAAACAACAAAACCTATTGCGCAAAAGCTGCCATAGATCAAAGCCATAATGATCGTGCTTTTGCCTATGTCGGAAATGGCTCTTTTATCCCTGCGGCCAAAAGCATTGCTGGCACGAATAGAACCCGCCTGCGATAAACCCATAGAAACCATAAAAGTGAGAGAAGCAATGCTTAATGCAATTTGATGCGCTGCCTGTTCTACAGCGCCAATGGTGCCAATCAGAATTCCTGAAATGGCGAAAGCGCCTGCTTCCATAGTAATTTGAAAGCTGCTGGGAATGCCTATTCCCAGCAATTCTTTAAGAGAAAACCATTTTAGTTTCCACTCAACACTTCTTACGGCTATGTACCTGCGAAACGTACCATGATACAAAATGATGAACCCGAGTACAATGAAAATCAGAGTTCGGGTAATTAACGTTCCCCACCCGGCGCCCACAAGTTCCAATCGCGGGAAACCCCAGTTTCCATAGATCAAGAGCCAGTTTAAAAAAACATTTATGGGCAAAGCGGCGAGAGAAAGAATCATGGCTGTTTTTGTAAATTCCAATCCATCGGTAAATTGTTTTAACGCCAAAAACAATAACATAGGAATTACCGACCAGCCCATGATTTGCAAATAAGGAATGGCCAATTGTGCCACCTCGGGGTCCTGGTCCAAATGAAGCAAAATATTTTTCCCGAACTCCAATACCAAAGCAATGATAACCGCTGAAATACCGCACAGCCAAAAGCCATTGTATAAATAATGGCTCACCAGTTTTTTATCGTTTCTTCCATGAGCCATAGACACCATTTGCGAAACGGAAATAGTAATGCCAATTCCAAAAACATAAGGAATGTTGACAACGCTCATTACCAAAGCCGCCGCCGCCAATTGCTTGTAGCTGACAGCGCCCACCATTGCTGTATCAATAATACCCAGCGACAGTTGCGCTATTTCCCCGAGTATTATCGGGAAAGCAAGATTCAGCGTTCTTTTTGCCTGGGGGAGCAGCATTTAAGAGTTTGAAAAGTTAAAAAAATGGGCGGTGAAGGTAAGAAAGATTTGAAGGGTTAGATTGCGCAGGGCTTTTAAAAAATCTATCTTAATTTTTCTCTTAGATTCAATTAGTATAGCTTTTGTGACAGAGCAACCAGCACAAGAGTTTCGAGTTTGTTTATTGAGGAATTCACATTGCATTGGGCAGAATTTGATTATCTAAAGATACTGCGTTGGTGTACATATTTCTTTTGCCCTGGAAGGAATAATCAAATAGATTTTGAAAGAAATTATTGGATAAATTTATTTGTAGAGAGAAAAGGTAGAATTGCGTTTATGGGTTACCGTTATACTTTGTTCGGATATGGTAATAGTTAAAAAACAAAGCCAATCAATAAACACCCCAACACTATAAATGGTGGTGGAATTTTAGTAAAAGTCAAAAGCCAAAAGGTGCCAATGATTACAAATACATTTACGAAACTTACCGTATTTAAGTTTGTGATTGAAATATCTTTTAGTAAATAAAGAAAGGATGCCCACATAATTCCGACCACAACGGCGTTAATTCCTTCAAGCGACCGATATACCACCACGTATTTTTTTAAGTTTTGCCACACCGGGAAAAAAAATAAAACTAATAGTGCGCTTGGCAAAAAAATCATAATACACCCTATCACGCTTCCCAATATTTGCATATGGGTCCCACTGTCGCGAAGCACCATCCCGCCTGTATAAGAAGTAACTGCGAATACCGGTCCGGGAATCGCTCTTATCAATCCCCAACCCGTCAGGTACTCCTCTTTGCTCATGTATTTTGTTTTTTCCCGTACCACGTATTGCTCATACATCATTGGCATTAACACGTCTCCCCCACCGAAAACCAGGCTGCCAAAACGATAGGTGTTTTCAATGAGATTATAAACCCGCTTGTTTTCCCAATTTTGTTTTCTTGCCGTTTCGCTTAAAAATCCAACTATTACAAAAAGAAGAATGAACAACCAGATGTTGGTCCATTTGATATGCCGTGGCCTTATATTTTCTTTTTCAGGATAACGCTTATTGCTGAAGTTGGTAACTACTCCACCTAAGATGATCAGTATCGGAAATATCCACGGTGTTTTAAAAAACAGATAAGTGGCAATGGCCGCTACTATCATGATAATGTAGGTGATGGTATTTTTTATAGAAACCTTGTACATTTTGAAAGCGGCAAATGCAATAAAGCCCACAGCCATTGGCTGTATATAATTAAACACATCAAGACTTACATGAAATGTGTTTACATAATGAACCAGGAAAGAAAAAATGCCCATTAAAATACTGGCCGGCAATATCCAGATTATTAAGGTGAGAATTGCCAACGGAACGCCACCTCTTTTATAACCGATAAGCGTAATGGTTTGCGTGGAAGACGCGCCAGGCAGCATTTGACAAAATGCAACGTATTCCATCAGCTCTTCTTTGCTTACATCTTTTCTTCCATCCACAAAGGTTTTCATCATCATTCCAAGGTGGCCTTGAGGGCCACCAAATGCAGAAATAGTATAATAAAATACAGCTTTTAAAAAAGGAATGTGCCTGACGAGTACCATCTAAAAAATAAAATAAAGTATAAAAATGTTTAAAAAGTAAGTTTTGTAGGACTACTTTTTTTGAAGTTTAAAATCATGTTGTTTTGCAAAAGTTTCCTGCGCCAAATGTACATTGGATTCATGCACCGTCGCTTTTTCTTTACTGCTTAAAAGCTCCATTTCAATTTGTGCTTTTTCTTCTTTTGAAATATCCGCTCGCATCAACCGGCCGATTTTACTAACTATATTTTTTTCAAATTCTAATTGATTTAAAACAGCATTTTTTAAATTTTCGCCGCCCCTGGGCGTATCCAGATTTTGCGCTTCAATAATTTTTGTATCAATATACAAGGCTATCTGTTCCGCATCCATTTTTAGATTTGATGCTTCTAACGAATCTATATTTACTTGTTGTACCTTTTTGCCAAAGTCCTGGACCTGGGTCAGTACCTCTTTTTGAATACCTATCAAACTATTATTGAAAGTAACCGCTTTGTTTTTACAGGATGAAAGCGCGCTAAAAATAAGAAGAAAGTAAATGCAGTTTTTTATTGGCATGTAAATTTTGATAAATTATTTTTTCAATCCGATTTCCCGTAGCCGCTCATCAAGATATTCACCAGCGGTAATATCTTCATTGGCTTTTGGATGATTTTCATCCACACAACTCTCCAATGCAGCTAAGCTCATTGCTGATTTGGGATGTAGAAAAAAGGGAATTGAAAACCGGGAAGTATGCCATAGTTCCCGTGGTGGGTTTACCACTCGATGTGTGGTGCTTTTCAATTTGTTATTGGTAAGGCGTTCCAGCATATCTCCAACATTTACCACTATTTGTTCGGGTAAAGAAGTAACGCCAATCCATTCATTTTTCTTGGTAAGAATTTCCAAACCACCGGCGGAAGCGCCAACCAATAAAGTAATCAGGTTAATGTCTTCATGTTGCTCCGCACGAATAGCACTTTTAGGTTCTTCTGTAATGGGCGGATAATGAATGGCCCTTACAATTGAATTCCCTTCTTTTACAAAGTCATCAAAATAATGTTCATCAAGGCCAAGGTATAAAGCGATGGCCTGTAGAAGTGAGGTACCTGATTTTTCAAAGGCACGGTATGCCTTATAAAAAGTTTCATTGAAACCGGGAATTTCTGCAACGCTTACATTGTCCGGGTATTCCGGTTTTAATTTATGGTCCGCAGGAACTATTTGTCCATACTGAAAAAATTCTTTGAGGTCGGGAGCATCACTTCCTTTTGCGTGCTCTTTGCCAAAAGAGGTATAGCCGCGCTGGCCGGCCAGTTCAGGTATCTCATACCTTCTTTTTTTATCCGAAGGAAGCGAAAAAAATTGTTGTACATATTTATACAACTCAGCAATAAGCTCATCAGGAATACCATGATTTTTAACGGCTACAAAACCAACTTCTTCATACGCTTTTCCAAGTTCTTGCACAAAAGCAGCTTTTTGTTTAGCATCTCCGTTAGTAAAATCAGATAAATCAACAACAGGAATTGTCATAGTTTTATGTTTTAAAAAATTTAAAAACACCTGGTAATTTTGAGAAAGTCAATTTACAAAAGTTATTTTTCATACAAAGATATTGCTATCGGTTTTTTATTTCTTTCTTTCATTGCACTTTCATCCTGCTCGCGCAAAATATACCCCCAGCCCATTAACTATAACTTTAAAAGTGAAGGTGGAAAACCAGAGTATAATAATTTAAATTATTGGGCAGCACATCCTTTTAAACACGACCTATCAGATAATGTGCCTCAACAATTGCAAGGCCAGCCCCAGGATTCTCTTGCCGATGTTTTTTTTATTTATCCCACTTCTTATACCGATATGAAAATTCCTGAAGGCTGGAATGCGGGTATAGATAATGAAGCATTGAATGAAAAAACAGACAATGGTTCTATCCTATACCAGGCAAGTGTGTTCAATAAATATTGCCGGGTGTTTGCGCCGCGATACCGCCAGGCAAACCTACTGGCATTTTTTTCAAAAGACAAAGAGGCTTCGGAAGCCGCTCTGGACACAGCTTATAATGATGTAAAAAAAGCATTTGAATATTATTTAAAGAATTACAACCACGGCCGACCGATTGTTATCGCATCACATAGCCAGGGCACCAGGCATGCGGCAAAGCTTTTAAAAGAATTTTTTGAAGGAAAAACATTACAAAAACAATTGGTGTGCGCTTACATAATCGGACTTCCTGTTTTCTCTGATTATTTTTCTGAATTGAAGCCTTGTGAGGATTCCACGGCTACCGGGTGTTTTGTTAGCTGGCGGACTTTTCAGGAAGGGTATATGGCGCCGTTTGTACAAAATGAAAAACAAAAAGCGTACGTAACCAATCCGCTTACCTGGACGATGGATACTTCTTTTGCGCCTGCTTCGTTGAACAAAGGCGGTGTACTTCGCAACTTCAACAAAGTGATTCCCGGGGTGGTACATTCGCAAATTCATGGCAATGTTCTATGGGTAAATAAGCCCCATTTTTTGGGAAGCATTTTTCTTAAAACCAAAAATTATCACATTGCGGATTACAATCTTTTTTATGAAAACATAAGAGAGAATGTGGGCACAAGGATAAAAGCTTTTTTGGATAAAAATTAATAAGCCAAAGTGCGGCTATTATTCATTTACCCTAAAATTTAGAGGTAATCATTTTTCTGCAAATCCAAAACGCAATTAAAACTCCCGCGGTGTCCGCTGCCCAATCAAGCAAATCGAAACTACGGCCTGAGACATAAAATCTTTGAATAAATTCTATAGTAATTCCCCAAACAATAGCAGATAGGGAGATTCGAATAAAATAATTAATTTTTTTTTGTAAAGAAAAAGGAGCTGTAAAGAAAGGCAAACAAAAGGAAAGTGTTAAGCCGCCAAACAAGCCGGCGTGGACTATTTTGTCAAAATACGTTATGTTGAGCCATCCTATTTTTGGCACATCGCTGCCGGGCATAAGCGTCAAAACACAAACAATAAAAAACCAGGCGATGCCTGGTAAAAATTTTTTAAAAGAAATCTTTTTATCTTCCATTTTATGCTTTTATGAAACAAGGTTTTGATAAGCTTCGGCATTCATGAGTTTGTTTATGTCCTCAATATTATCCACCTTCATTTTCACCATCCATCCATCGCCATAAGGATCGGTGTTTACTTTTTCAGGCTCACTTTCTAATAGCGGGTTTATTTCTATAACGGTGCCGGCAACGGGAAGAAAAAGATCGCTCACGGTCTTCACGGCTTCTACGGTTCCAAAAGTAGCGTCGGCAGCAAGTGGTTTATCTTTCGTATCAATTTCCACATAAACGATATCGCCCAGTTCATGTTGCGCAAAATCGGTAACGCCGACAGTGGCAATATCTCCTTCAATGGAAATCCATTCGTGGTCTTTTGTGTATTTTAGATTTTGTGGAAAGTTCATAATGATTTTTTTTTATTGATTAAGATTGTTGTATTGCTGAATTGAGCATTGACCATTGAGCATTGACCAAGACATTTCTCTGCAAAATAATATTTTTCTTTTTA
>DATCWN010000512.1:0-11808 GCA_036566285.1 Hanamia sp. | reverse complement strand
AATGATTTCTTTATAATAGGATGAATAGTAATGATGGTATCGTTTTAAAAGGTTGAGTGTAAAATTACTGAAAATAAATTTTGAGGTTTGGCGTAATGGTTATTTCGTCAACGTATGCAAATAGGTTGTAGCATGATTTATTATTTAATTGAAAATTCCTTTGCAGTTATTCAAATTCCTTTTTTATTTCAGGTCATGAAGACCCGGGAAGCATAATAAGTTTGGTTATAAATCAACAGGCATTGATATAATGATAGGTTCCAATACTGTGTGCCGGTCTTTTACCTTTTGGAGATTTGGGTCATTTAAAATGGCTCCAAATTTTTCCATATCCGTTACTTCAATAACCAAAACCACCGATTTGGGATCATCGGTATCCTGATACGTTTGGAACCCTGATATTGCAGGAGCAAATATTTCTACACGATCCTGGTGGCCTTCTAACCATGCATCAATATCTCCTACTTTGTGGCGTGTGACGATTGTTGGCATTTTTTTATTTTTAAAATTTTTATGCCTACTCTTTTCAGTTTTCGGCTTCCCTGTTTTTTTATTTTTTAATTAATTATGTGCAGCCGCCGTCTCTTCCCTATCATCCTCTGCAGTTTCGCCTAGCACGAACTTAATTGATAACGAAGATGAATGATTGCCAACATAGGCATCCAAAAGGTATTTTTGGTGGGGTATGCAAATAGTTTATTTCCATTAAAGCTTATTTGGAGCCCAATTCCTTACGCAGGAATAGCAATTCGCTCCAAACCTCACTGGTAAATTGGCTTACACCTTCAAGGTAAGCTTCAAATGAACCCACTCCATATACCGCTTCGTAAGTGTCTTTAAAAGGTTTGCGAAAACCTTCTGCTTTTTCCTTCAGTCCTTGCTTATATCTTGTTACTAAAACATATTGGCCTGGTCCCGAAGAACTCGTGGTATAAACGGCAATTGTTGAACCTTCGGCTACCCAGGCTGCCTTTAGATTCTTTATTATATCTCTTACTTTATTGCCCTTTCCAATTTTAGGATAAACATGTGTAATTTGAATTTTATCCGAAAAATCACTTAATGCCACGGTACTCAAAGTATCCTGGTAAACCGAATAACTACCAGACATTTTATCGGTTAAATAAACTGCCACGGTTTTATTCCAATCAATGTTGTGTTCCTCTCCCAGGTTTCCTCTGGTATCAAGTGCCTCCCAGCTAGTCGGCCCTTCCGTGATTTGATAACCACCCATATCTGGCCCCGATTGAATTTCAAACACCCGCCAGGCGACATCGCCTGTATGATATTTTTTGGCATGGGCCGACAATGCTTTTTCAAATTCAAGCACTTTATCCATTTTTGGAAATACCCTTTGTGTAAAAAATATATTTTTGGTCTGGCTTATGCCCATAAAGGGAATAAACATAGATAGAAGAAAAAACATCTTCATCTTAAATAAGAAATTGGTGTTCATTTTAAATTTATTTAAAGATAAAAAAATGGTTCGCCGGTGGTTAACAGAAGTTGCAACTATCAATAGTTTTTTTAAGGAAATTGTCACATACATTATGCGTTTTACTCTCAATTCCTCCTGGATTTTTAATCATTGTCTTAGTCATCATCTGGTTTTTGAAATGGTTTCTCATCTCCATTTTTCTGTGAGGGTTCAGGGAATGTTATTTCAGCAATGAATTGCTTATATAAACCTAAGTGAAAGAAAAAATGATGGGAAGGCTTTTGGGACGAAGCCAGCCAAAAATTGTCCGAAGGCGGGATTATATTTATCGGGTAGGAAAAATTAGGCTAAATCATTAACCATGGATTTCAGGCTTTCTAAATTCAGCTTTGGACAAAAATTTTTCTAAACCTGTTTAGACTAAAACCCGGATCAATATTCCTAATAAACATCAGGTTAAAATGTGATGAAAGGAATACGAGGATTGGGATTAAACTACTTGATTCTATTAGTTAATTTTCGTCTATGCGTCCCTGTTATAAAGCATATTAAAACACAAAAAAGCCGCTTCTCATTTACAAGAAGCGGCTTTCTTTAAAAAAAATTTTTTATTTAAAGTCGTCTGCGGTTACGCCCGCATTATATTTTATATCACTCAAAGTCATAGGTAATTCCTGGCCGCCAGCTATTTGCGTAATGGTAGTTGGTGACACAATGCCTTCTATATTTTTATAATTTCCGAATTCGACGGTTTGTTCTAATTCCTTGCCCTGGGCAGATACGGTGCTTTCCTGTTTCAATAAATAATTGGTTTTAACACTATAATATTCAGTAGCAGTCCTGGCACTGGGTTTAGTTATTTTAATTTTATAAGCATCTTCACCATTTACTTTTGCAGTGCCTTCCATGCTTAATTTATAACCGGCTTCCGAATAATGTAATTGAGGAAAAATACCTTTTTCATCAAGTTGGGTTTTTATTTCGTCGGGTGTCATTGCGTTTTTCTGACCCATCTGGCCTTGGTAACCTTTGACGCCATCAAAGACCATTTTATAAACGGTCATTCCATTCATGGCCATTTCCATTGAGGTTGAATAAGGCGCCATTTTTTTCATAGAGCCACCCAAGGTTTGCCCCATCATGTCCATAGAAATTGTGGCGCTGTAACTATTTATTTTCTGCAAGGCATCTTTGCCACCAATTGCTTTCAGGTAATTGTCAATTACTTTATCCGCAGTAATATTCGGGTCTGTTTTTATAGCGGTTTCACTGGCGGCATTTACTACCACCGGGTTTCCGTAAGGGTCATATTGTTTTATGGGATAATTCAGTCTTTTTAAGTTAGGGATTATTTGCTCTGCCTTTCCTACAATAATAATGCGTGCATTGTCTGTGCTGATATATTTTTGGGCTACCTTTTTAATATCTGCCAACGTTACTGCATTTATTTTTTGTAAAAAAGTACGGTAAAAATCTTTGGGTAATTTATTAATTAAAATATTAGTGGCATACCTGGCGGTATTAGACGGGTCTTCCATACCCAAAGCAAAAGAGCCGTTGTATTTGGCTTTAGCAAGGTCAAGGTCAGCCTGGGTGAAATTACCTTCCCGCATGTTTTTAAGTTCAACCAGCATTTCTGCCACAGCGCTATCCGCTTTTTCAGTGCGCACTTCCGCATTGCTTTTCACCTGCGATTGAAACCTGCCATTGCCAATAGAGGAATAGCTACCATAAGTGAAGCCATGTTTTTCCCTAAGATTTAAAAATAATTTTGCTTCGGCTCCCCCACCCAATATTTGATTGGCCAGGGACAAAGCAAAATAATCAGGATTACTCATCGGGTTTTTGATAAGGTTGGTTACAATCAATTGCGCCTGCACTGCACCGGGTACATCTATAATATCTATTTCGGTTTTGGCCACGTTATCAACCGGGGGAATAACAGGGAAAGTTAATGACTTTCCTTTCCAGCTTCCCAGGGCTTCAGTGGCAATCTTTTTTGCTTCTGCTACCGTAATATCGCCGATAAAAGTTAGGTAGGCCCTTGATGGAGTAATGGAATTTTTATAAGCCTCTTTTACATCTGCAAGGGTAAGGGCTTGAATACTTTCCTGCGTTTCAAATTCACCGAGGGCTGTATTTTTTCCATAGTTTAACGCATTCACCATGCGGCCAGCAATAGCCGCAGCGCTTTTCTCCTGGGCTTTAAGGCTGGTTAGTATCTGTGATTTTAATTTTTCAAAAGAGGCTTCCGGTAATGCAGGATTTTTAAGCGCATCTGCAAAAAGCATAAAGGAAGGTTTGAAATAACGGGTTAATGCTGATACACTACCACCGGTCCAGGACAGGTTTACATTGGCGCCCATCAAATCTATTTTTTTGTCGAAGGTAGCCTTGTCCATGGTTTTGGTGCCTTCATTCAGCATAGCCCCCATCATTTCGCTTACGCCTGCTTTTTCTCCTTCATATACCGGCCCCATATCAATATTGAGTGTTGCATCTACTTTTGGTAATTTATGATTTTCAACCACAAGTACCGTAATGCCATTGTTTAGTTTAAAAATAACAGGGTCTTTTATGCTGATTACCGGAGCCGGTCCGGGCTTGGGCTGTTTTGTACGGTCTATGGTAGTTTGTGCATTGCTGAATTGGAAACTTAATAGTACCAACGCAAGGCTAAATATTTTTTTCATTTTATTTTATTTTAAAAATCTAAAGTGGATAATTTCATTTTATTTTTTAGGCAAATAATATAATACCACTCTTTGGTTGGGGTTTAAATATTTTTTAGCCACGTTTCGTATGTCTTCCCGTGTTACTGCTTTTATCTTTTCTAATTCAGTATTAATATGGTTTGTGTTGTTGAAAAAAGTATAGCCTTTAGCCAGATTTTCGGCAACGCCCAACATCTTATCGTTGGCTGTTACAAAACTATTTTCTGCCTGGTTGCGGAGCTTAGTGAATTCATCTTCAGAAATCAGGTTGGTTTGTACTTTGGCCACTTCTTCGTCCATATCTTTTAGTAAATCATTTAATGGGATATTGCCATTTGGCACCGCAAAAGTGAGATAGGCGCCATAATCTTCCAGCGCGTAATTAAAACTAACAACGGCAACGGCATTCTTTTTTTCATCAACCATTTTTTTGTACATGCGGCTGCTGGCTCCCTGGCTTAAAACAGAAGAAACCAATTGAAGGGCAGTGGATTCTTCGCTGGTAATTCCCGGAACCCGGTAGGCAGCTATAATTGCCGGTATTTGGATATTGGCATCATAAGCGGTATCAATAATCTGGCTGGTAATTGGCGCTTCCTCGTATGTTTCACGTACGACCGGCGCTCCTTTAGGGATGTCTCCAAAATAGGCTTCCACCCATTTTTTAGCATCATCGGTTTGTATGTCTCCGGCAATAACTAACACTGCATTGTTAGGCACATAAAATTTTTTGTTGAAAGCTAAAAATTCATCCAGCGTAGCAGCATCTAAATCTTCCATGCTTCCAATGAGCATATTATGATAAGGGTGTTTGGTAAAAAGGTCATTAAAAATTACATTGATGAGATTGCCGTAAGGCCGGTTGTCAAAACTCATACGCTTCTCTTCTTTTACCACTTCGTTTTGTGTTTTTACACCTATGGTATTAATGACAGGATGCATCATTCTTTCGCTTTCTAACCAAAGCCCCATTTTTAATTGGTTGCTTGGGAAAACTTCGTAATAAAAAGTCCGGTCTTGGGTAGTGTTCGCATTGTTTTCGCCACCATTTTTACTTACAATTTTAAAAAACTCTCCTCTGCCAATATTTTTTGACCCTTCAAATAAAAGGTGTTCAAAAAAATGAGCAAAGCCAGAGCGGCCGGGGCTATCATCTTTACTGCCCACATGGTACATTACAGATACGGCTATTACCGGAGCGGTATTATCCTGGTGCAATACTACATGCAAGCCATTGGGCAGGCTGTACTCTGTAAATTTAACTTTTTGCGCAACTGCCGAGCAGGCAAAAGCCAACAGTAAAAAAGAAAAATTAATTTTTTTCATTTTAATTATTATTTGTGAAAGGAGTTTGAGTTTTGATGTTCCAGACATTAGAAATGGTTACAGATCATAAAACTATGCTTTTTTGTTTTATCAAAAAGGCGTTTTTTTATGGGATAAAAAGCTATCAATAATTAAAAACCGGGCTTGCACAAGCACCGGTTTGAACATATAGTGCAAATGAAAAATTAATTTTATTTTCTCCCTTTTACAAAATACATATCTACCTCTTCTTTGCTTTTGGTGGCTATTTTGCCCCGGCTTTCACAATCAAAATAATCCTTCACCAAAGAAAAAGTTTGGCCCGAAATATTGATTTTTCCAGGCAAACTACAATGCTCCATTTGTGAAGCAACGTTTACCGTGTCGCCCCAGATATCATACACAAACTTTTTAATTCCTACCACGCCCGCCACCACAGGCCCGGTATGGATACCGATGCGTATTTCGAAAGAAGGTAGGTTCTGTATTTTTTTTGCACCATTAAATCCCTGCATAAATTCCTGCATATCCAGTGCCGCCTGAACAGCAATTTTTGCGTTATCGGATTCCTCTGTCGGCAGCCCGCTTGCACACATGTAACAGTCGCCGATGGTTTTAATTTTTTCCATTCCGTACTTTCCAATGATGTGGTCGAAGCCGCGAAAACTTTCATCTAACTGGTTAATCAATTCATCAGGCGCCATAGTTTCTGTAATGGCTGTAAAGCCTTTTACGTCGGCAAATAAAACACTTACCTGTTCATGTTTGCGGGCATACGATCTGCCAAAGCGTTTTAATTCTTCTGCAATTTCTTCGGGTAAAATATTTAATAAAAGTTTTTCTGATTTTAATTTTTCTGCTTCCAGCAAAATAGATTTCTTTTCTATTTCAATGGTTCGTAGCCTTACTTTTTCTTCAAGATTTTCATTATTCTCTTTCAATTCCAATATTAAATGCTTGTTATCTCTTCGCAACTTTACCGCTTCCAATGCATTATCAATGGTAATCTTTAATTCGTCTTTATCCCACGGCTTGGTAATGTAACGATATACTTTGCCGGTATTGATAGCTTCTATGATGGCTTCCACATCGCTGAAACCGGTTAAAATCATACGGATATTATCTGGCTCATCGGGCACATGCTGCAAAAATTGTACGCCCGTCATTCCCGGCATGCGCTGGTCGGTAACGATTACGTGTATATCGTGGTGGGCAATTATCTCCATTCCCTCCTCGCCACTCAGCGCTGTAAAAATATTATAATTGCGGCGCAAGGCAGCCCTGAACGAAGTGAGATTATTTTCTTCATCATCCACATATAAAACATTAAAATCGTGGTTGTCTTTTGATTCCATTTATGAGGTTATTTTATTGTTTTTATTTTGATGTACGGGCAATGTAATAATGAACTCCGTGCCTTTGCCCTGAACTGAATTCACTTCAATTTTTCCCTGGTGTTTTTCTATAATGCCGTAGCTGATGGATAAGCCGAGGCCTGTGCCTTTTCCTACTTCTTTGGTAGTAAAAAACGGGTCAAATATTTTTTGTTTTGTTTCATCACTCATGCCGCCGCCTGTGTCCCTGATAGAAATTTTTACTGCCGATTTCTCTTCACTGGTTTTAATAAAAATTTCTCCTTTTTCAGCAATAGCCTGTATGGCGTTAGATAGTATATTCATGAGTACCTGGTTTATCTGCCCCGGCAGGCATTCCACTTCGGGTATATCGCCATAATCTTTTATTATTTCAATCCTGTCTTTATACACAGTATGTAATAAGGTTAGGGTAGATTCGATCCCTTCATTCAAATTGGCTTTCTTTACTACATTCTGGTCGAGCCTGGAAAAATTGCGTAACCCTTTTACTATTTCTGATGTGCGATTGGCGCCTTCTTCAATACCTCGTAGCAAATCCTGTATTTCTTTCATAGAAAAAGCGATGTCCGTTTTATTTTTAAATTGCTGGACTCCGGAAAACAACTCTTCTAATTTATTTTCCCGAATTACGGATTCATACCGGTTGATACATTCCACGATATCTGCAAGGTCTTCTTTTAAAGGCTTGATATTGGCCGATACAAAATTGATAGGATTATTAATCTCATGCGCTACTCCTGCAGTTAGCTGTCCCAGCGATGCCATTTTTTCTGCCATTACCAGTTGCTGTTGGGCTTCTCTTAGATCAACTAATAACTTGTTCAACTCTGTGTTTTTATCTTCAATCAGTTTTTTTTGATGATCTACTTCAATTAAAGTGTGGTTTATTTCATCTCTTGCGTTTTCTATAATCTTTTTTTGCTTTTCTACTTCTTCTATACTTGCATTGAGAATATTGGTAATGGCCGTTTTATCAGCCATTGTTCGTTTGAATTTAAACTCAAGCACCATTGCATTTTTTTGCACTGTTTTCAGTTCTTTTAAAAGCAGTTCTTTATCTCCGTTTGGTATGGATAAAGATTCGATGATTTCTTTAAATGCGTCCAAGAAATAAATAATTTAATTGAAGTTTATTTTTTCTCTTCCAATAGAACCAAAGAGCACGTGGCATTGTGAAAATCGCAAACACTGTCTTTGGCAGTACCAATTTCGCCATAGGTAAAAAATCCAATCAACGGCTTGTTCCAAATGGATCTTACTTTTCCGGCTTCATCTTCCATTATCGGGCCCAGCGCCAGATGCCTGGCTTTGCATGAGAATAATATTACTGCATCAGGATCGGAGATAATATTTTTTAAAGTGCTTACACTCTCTGCAGTTTTATCAATTAAATCAAAGCCAGGTGGAACCGAAAATTGTACTTTACTTCCCTGTGGGATGCCACCAGCAAATATTAAAGCCTTCTTGTCAATATCTACCATTAAGGGTGATCTTAAAACAACGTTGCCATTTTCCTTTTGAAGCTGCAAAGGATATTGCGCAAAATTCATGGCGATGATTTCTGAGCGGTTATAGATGCTGTCGGTAAACTGAAAAAATTTTACAAACACATCTACTGCCGGTTCATCATCAATAGTATAAACCACGTTGCCTTCTGATTTAGTGATTGTTTTTTCAACACCAATATTGTCCCAGCCGCTTGTAGCAAGGCCCGTGATTTTGACTTTGTCATTGTCTATGACCAAAGCAATTAATCCGTTGGAAGATTCATAATGATTACTGAAAACATAGGATGCTTTCATAGTGAGGTCGTCGCCGGCAAGTCCGCCATACAAAGGAATTTTGTTGTCAAAATCCTTTACGCCTTTTATTATTTGTTCGGCATCTATGGTAAGGCCACTTGAAACCACAATGATAGATGGATTGGAAAAAGTGGCCTTTGCAAACCTTGCTAAATCGTTGGATACTTTGTAAGTATCTGCTGACGCCTCGCAAAATATTTTGTAATTATCTTTCTGCATATCGAGCAACATCACGATGGTATGTTCTTCGAATATCTCTGAGTCTAACACTTCACCCGCTGTAGTACAGCCGAAAATATCTATCTGTTTTTCATTAAAAAAATCAGTCAGCGCTTTGCGGTCTTGCTTTATGGAGCAGAATACAATCGCCACCGTAGGTGAGAATACCTGGCCGCCGGGTGAGATATCTTCCACCGCTTTCGAAAATTTTGATTTTATTTCATCAATATTTTCTCCGTAAATATTTTTAGCTAACATGATTTTTGTTTTTAAAAAATGAAAAACTATTTTCTTTTTTTATTTCTGTAACAATAGATGTAATGTTTTTTATGATGATAGAAATTAATTCAGGAATGAAGGAACCCTTTACAGTATTGCTAAGCCAGGGATTCATAATGGTGGAAATGATAAAATTGATGGGGTCGTCATAGCCATTACTAACGCCAATGCGTAGCCGCAAATTATCCATGAGCGCATTACCATAATTGCCTCTGGTAAAGGAAGAAGAGGTTACTACAATTTCCGGAATATGCTCTGCTTTATCAGGAGGATCACTAAAGCTGAATGCGCGGTAAATGTCATCATTAAAGTCATTGACTTTTTGCATATCACTTTGCACGGTTCCATCATTGTTGTAATAATTATACAAATAAGTAATGATGGTTTGGTCGCCGCCTAATTCTTTAAATAGAGAAAAGGCTTCTGCGTCATTTAGTAATACTTCGTTAGATACATTCACTATCCTGTCCCTGATAAATTCATATTGCTTTTGTATTTCAGCAGGACTTTTGCCTTGTTGAATCGCAGGTATTGGCACTAAAGGAACCACAAAAAACGGCAGTTTTTCAATGTTTAAACAAACCAATGCAGCATAAAATCTTTTTGCATTGAAATAACATTCTCCCGAAATTTTACCATAACCATCTGTATTGGGCCGTATTACTTTATGGCTGAAATACACTGCCGCTGCGGCCGCGCCAGGCTTTGAGCCTTCCACACCATAGACGCCTACCGTTGGATCTACACCACCATGATACACTACGGGCGCAGTGAAAGATACTAAATTACGCATGGCAGAATTGCGGTAACACAATCCGCCGGCAGGATAAGGAACATAGCCTGATTTGTGTGGGTCAATCGTAATGGAATCTGATAGCTGTAGCACTTTGTATTGCTCGGTAACATAAGCACTCATTGGCAATGAAGCCATTGATTTTTCATTGAGAAGTGTAAAATAAGCGGGGCTGCTTTCATCACTGCTATTCAGCATGGTTTTATAATAACCGCCCCATGCCGCATCCGCATGTATAGCAAACTCCAACCCTTTTTTCCGGTATTCTTCCCTTATGGACAGTACTTCGTTTAAGGGATCAACAGCACTTTCTTCGGTAGTTCCAATAATGACTACCACATTCATTAGCGGTCTTTTTTGTTCGAGGCAAATGTCAAGTTGTTTTCGTAAATCGTTTGTATCCATTCTTGCCATTGGGTCCACATGAATGCTTATCATATTATTGGCGCCAATGCCCAATATGGCTGCGCCCTTTGGCCATGAATAATGTCTTGTAGCCGAACAAAGTGATACAGGTGTTTGTGAAATACGGGGAACGTATTTTGAAAGAATATCATGATACCCGATATTTTGCACGGTGTAATTAGCAATGGTATTGCTTACCGTGGTAATGTCAATGTCGTATTGCGTTGAAATGTTATTGGGAATAGATAGTATTTCTTCAATTGGCAGATTTAAAATCGCCCAGTCATCAAGCGCTAATAAAGAAACTTTATTTCCGTTCAACAAGGTTACCTGGAAATTTTTTATGCCTGCAAAAACTGCTTCATGTTCAATGGCAGCTCTTACACTTACCGGGTAAAATTTTAAATTTCTTGCCATCCATAAACCCTCAAGGTTGGCAACAGAGCCGTCGCAGGTAATGTGGCCCCAGCCTGTAACCTGGTTGTCCAATAATTTGAAATCACCTTCTTCCGCGCCAATAGGATTTACGGCATAACCCAACATTTTGCACAATTCATTGCCCACATACATTTCCAATAATGTGGTTACGGGCGAAGCTTCGGCAGCCACATTATTCTGATTGTAAAGCAATGCGGCAAAATATCCCAATATGCCCGGCATCGTAGTATCCCAGAGCATGTGACCAATAGTTCGCATACTGAAGAAAGCGCCGGAACCTTTCAATTGATTGATGAGCTTATCATATTCGTAACCCATCATTTTTAAGGTATCAATAAAACTTTGCGATTGCTGTATTTGGGTATCAATATAATCTGGGTCAGCAGGGAAGTAATTTTTCCTGGAATCTATATTCCCCTGTATGGCATACTGCATCAACTCCTGCATGTACATAAAATTGTCGCCCCTCGTGCCGGGGAATAAGGCTTCAATACTTTCGGCGCCTGCGCCTTCTAATTTGATCCTGTTTTCTTCAGCCTCATTTAAATGTGCTTGCAATAATTGTTTCGCAAAGCGGACGGAACTTTTTTTATCTGTGTGAAGCATGGTAGTTAAGAATTGTGAGTGGTGAATGGTGAGTGGTGAATTGTGAATGAAGAATTTAAATTTTTCATTTTTATGCGGGCAAATCGGAATTAAAACAATCCCTGAAAATTTTCCAGGCGCCATCTTCCTGTTTCCAAAGCTGGATAGATTTTCCAACATCTTTATTGGCCCCGCCCGGCTTGCTAAGCGTGTAGGCTTCCTGCACACCTACTACATCTATATTGCCATAAACAATGGTGGAGACCACAATATATTCAGTAAAACCCTGGCTAATGTAGCCTTCCATGGTAGTTTGAATGTTAGCCCTGCCTTTTATTGAGGGCGCATTAGGCGCCATGAATTCTGCATCTTCAGCATAGCAATTGGCTACCGCTGCAGCATCGCCTTTGGCCATAGCTGCCGCAAAATTTTGATTTACTTCCTGTATGGCTTC
>DATCWN010000215.1:0-2477 GCA_036566285.1 Hanamia sp. | reverse complement strand
ATTGCGGATTGAAATTCTTTATCCAATCGCCATTGGATAGCCGGCCTCTCATGAAATTGGTGGAAGGATCAAACATATTCCGGTAATTCTTTGACCTGGTCATCAGTATTTTATAATTCGTGCTATCACCCAGCTTTTTAGCAAGCTGTGCCAGTGAATAGTCGTCATAAGAGTACTCAAGTGTTTTAGAGACTCCGGCATTTGCTTTTGTTTCAACATGAGGGTTCGCGATATCAGGATCTGATATAAATCCTTTTTGCAAATATTCATTGAGATGCGGCCGGCTGGGCCCTTCAATATTCGCATTCCTCAATAGCAGTTGATACGTACTTTTCACATCATAGCCGTCAATACCTCGCAGGTAGGAACCAGCGATAAAAGGAGCCGCATGATCGCCATGAAAAAAAGTTGGAATAAAACCCGTTTTATCTCCTATATCTTTCAAAGATTGAATTACATCTCCTGTAACCTTTGGAGGCATGATTCCCAAAAGAACCAGTTTGTTTCGATAAGTATCCCATAAAGAAGGAACCGCATAATAACTAAAATTGCCTTTGGCCGTTTGATGGTTGGCGTCTGTGTATTCACCATTCACATCACTTTTTAAAGCAGGCCAAAGAAGAGAACGGTAAAGTGATGAATAAAACATTTCCCGCTGCTTTTGGGTTCCTCCTTTCAACTCAATCTTCGACAGCGATTCTTCCCAGGTGCTGTCAGCCTTAGAACGGATGGCTTCAAAAGATGTATTGCCAATCTCGCTTTCCAAATTCTGCCGGGCATTTAGCACACTCACGTAGGATAGCCCGATCTTTAATTCAACCGTTTTGTTGTTTCCTTTTTTTAGTTTGATTACGGCCAGTCCCTCATCTTTATGATTCCCTGTTTTCTGGAGACTTTCAATTTCATCAGTTAGGTATGCAAAGAAATAAATGGTATTCTCATGAACCTGCTGAAATCCTTCGACGGCATTATTTCCAACCTGCTTAATGTCCCAGGACAGCACTTTATTATTGGCACGCGAAAGATCAAAAACAATCTTTTTATCATCAGCTGAAGAATAAATATAACGATGAAATCCGCAACGTAAAGTGGAGGTAAGGTTTACCTCAATCTGATAGTCTTCAAGAAAAACATTATAAAATCCGGCACCTGCCGATTCTTTGGCATGGGAGAATACGGATGAATATTTGCCATCGGCATTGGGGCCACCCGTTACAGGAATAATAGGAATATTACAAAGATTCCAATGGCCTTTATTGGTATGAGTGAATCCATGAATAATGGTATCCTCATACTCATACCCTGCTCCCGTACCATATTCGGTGATTGGGCTTAACTGCACCATAGCATTTGGAAGGGCAGATCCTGGATAAGTTAAACCAGCCCAAACCCTCCAATTGGGTGGTGGTGTATATCCAATTACTTTCGGATCGAGCAAGGGAGCTGATCCGATAAAAGTATTTACATATTGAGTCACCCTTTCCTTGTTATTACCAGCCACCTGGCGTGGTGTATTACAAGACAAGGCCATACTAACGATGCAAAGTACAAAACCGGTCTTGAGCTTATTCATTAGGCCGATGATTTTAAATTTTATCTAAATTTTATCTTATAATGACTTCAATAATAATGGCTTCTCCTTGTACATTTTCCAAAGGAATTCTCCAAACAATGTATTGGCCCAGGCAAACCATGAACGGGTGAATTTTGTGGGATCGTCTTTGTGAAAAGATTCATGCATAAAGCCAGTGCCTCCATGAGTTTTGATCAGAAGCTGAATGCAGGATTTGATTTCAGCATCATTGTTACTGGTTAAGCCTCTCATGGTGATTGCAATCGGCCAGATCATGTCCTGGCCTATGTGAGGGCCTCCAATACCTTCGCCTGCTTTCCCTTTAAAAAAGAAAGGATTCGCTTTAGATAAAATCATCCTCCTGGTATTTTGATAAACCGGATTGCTGTTTTTTGACGCTCCCAGGTATGGCAATGACAGCAGGCTTGGCACATTTGCATCGTCCATCAAATTGAAACTTCCAAAGCCGTTCACTTCATAGGCATATACTTTTCCAAACCCTTTTGTTTCGACGGTAGCATAATTTAGTAAGGCAGATGAAACTTCTTTTGCAAGAGCCTTTAACTGATCGGCTAACGATTTTTCTTTCAAAATAACCGTTGCCATTTCAGCAGCCTCGTTCAGGCTGGTTACAGCGAAAAAGTTGGAAGGAATCAAAAATGAAAATAAGGTGGCATCATCACTTGGCCGGAAAGCAGAGCAGATGAGGCCAACGGGATTCACCGGGTATCCATAACCCTGCATGGGAAGGGTATCGCTTGCATGCGCCGTAGTTCGCTGAAACTTATACTCTCCAAGGTTTTCCTTTCTTTGTTGATTACGAAATACCCTGAGCGTTTCCTCAATAGCCTTCTTCCATTGATCATTAAAAGGTTGGGTATCGCCTGTTAGTTTCCAGTAATTA
>DATCWN010000065.1:0-3021 GCA_036566285.1 Hanamia sp. | reverse complement strand
AGAAAAACGGCTTCATCAACTACATGAAAAGTGTAGGCAAACTGGGAGGGCAAAATAAAGTTCCCCGCCTGAGCAATGACCGTAAGCTGGCCACAGCCCTGAAGAAATGGGAAAAACAACCTGCTGAAAAAATTGGCTGATTCTGCCTTACAGAAGTAATCATGAAACCTTCGTCACGACCTGCTTTAAGTGATACAAAAGAAAGTAAATGACATTTGCTGCACTACATTTAACCCTCTTCCTCCTCCAATCTTTTCACTATTCTTTTAGCTGCTGCCAAACGCAATCTTTTGTTCTTCCCAATCATTTTATGAATAACCCATTCCTCAGCGTTGTGATGAACCGGTACCAGCACTGCAGCTACGGCTACTGATATTAAAAGGATGCCCAGGGGTGAATGGTGCGTCGCTGCTGATATGTACGGATGTATAACGAGATTAATAAATTCAAACACGAGCAACAAACCCAATATGCCGAGAAATTTAATCCACTTTTCATTGACAATAATACTCCTGCTTAATAAAAGGAATAAAATAGTAAAGCTAATAAGGCCAATGATTATAATAGCATATTGAATATCGGTGCGCCGTTCTTCTCTTGCGGCAGTTGCTTCTGCGGCTTTTTCCTGCTGGCGCAGCATTTCGGTAATAGAAAGATTTTGTATTTGCCTTGATTTCTCCTGGCTGAACAGACTGTCTTTGGCAGTGATGGTGGTAGCAAGATATACATACGCGCTGTCAACCATACCAATGGTTTTATAATAGTCTGATAAAAAATTACTGGCATTGAGTATCCTGTTGGTAAACCCGCCATTCTGTGCAGTAACCATGGAAAGTCTGGCGTAATACACGCAGGAATCTTTGTTGCCACTTTTCTGAAACAATTTTGCCATGCCCAGGCTGCATTCGCATAGGGCATCGTCATCACCGGCCTGTATCAGGTTTGGCAGCCCTGATCTGTAAAATTCCATGGCAATAACAGGCTGTCCCATTTTGGTATAAATATTTCCCAGGTTATTTAAAGTCATGCCGGTGAAGTCGGTATCTTTTAGCACGATAGCAAGCTCATACGCTTGTTGGGTATAAAAGCGTGCAGAGTCTAACCGGTTCCATTTTTCATAAAAATCACCCAGGTTAAGTAATGAGTTCATTAAGTTGGGCTTATTACCAGAGCGTTCAAAAAGTTCCTTTGCTTTCAAAGTATAATTGATAGCGAGCCTGTGATCACCCTGGTAATAGTAAACGCTTCCTATATTCACAAGAGATGCACCTATTCTCAAAGGATTACCGATAGCTTCGCTTTTTTTTAATGCCTCAAGAAAAAACTCCAAAGCTCTGGGATAATTACCGGTGATATTAAATACGCTGGCTGTTTGATTTAATCCGATTGCTTCCCCATTGGTATAATTTATTTGTCTGGCCAAAGCAAGTCCTTGTTGCGATAATATCAATGCGGTGTCAGGGTTGGAAATCATGTACTGCCCGCCCAGTTTTGAAAGGATAAGACTGCGACTGCTATCCGGCATTTTGTTTAGCAGTAATTGGTTTAAACTATCTATGATATTGGTTTGCGGCCGGATTGCAGTAGTTTGTATCAATACCAAAAGCAGGAATAGGCAAATGTTTTTTCTCATTTTGATAAAGTATTAAATGAATAAAAAAAACAGCGGTATTCGTTGAGGGATCAGCTAATCAAATATACGATACTGGCTATTTTGTTTTGTACTTTAGAAGTAAAAAGAGATGAAATGCCATGAACTTTACATAAAATTAGAAAGGAATAATGACTCAGGTTAATTTTTAAAAATAAAAAATTAAATATTGTATTATACAGAATAAAAAAGTACTTTTATGGATAACAATAAAATAAGTTGGACAAACATACGTTGATAAACATTGGGCAAAATATTTGTAAAAAAAATAAAGGTGATTAATTTATGCTGGAATTATTTAGAGAGTAGTTTTAATTATATATTTACCACATAAAACCTCAACCACATGAAAGCAGTTACACTGACTTCGTTTGTATTTGTTATACTGTTATCTTTAGCTTCCTGCAAGAAAGATAAGCGCACTACAAAACCTGTACAGTTTACTTCAACAAGTTATAACACCTTAGGTACTTATGATGCTTTGGGAAAACCGGCTTATTTAATTACCCCTGATGTGGTCTCCTCGGACTTACTTTCATTCATTAGTAATACGCTACCGGAAAATAAAGACTTAAGAGTTTCGAATCCGGAATTGCTTACTACTAAAGCAATTGCTGACATTAAAATCACACAGCCCTCGGATGTGTTTATAACATTTGTAAATTCAGGTACCGGATATACCAATGCCTTAGCTTTTTATACCTATCCTACGGGCCAGTCGCCTACCAGCACAAAAGATATAGATACGATCACTTACATATTCCCTGCTTGTGGAAATCGTTCAACATTAAATATGGGTGATAAGGTTAAAATTGGAAAATTTGATGTAGGTACTTCTATTGGTTTTGTTTTGTTGAAAGATGGATGGGACACTACCAATCATAAGCTGAACAATAAAGTAGTACATTATTGTTCCAATGACATTCTAAATCCAGAGGTGGACCCTAATTTAAAAAAGCATGCGGTTTTGGTCTACTATGCTCCTGAGAACAAAACATTAATAGGGTTTGAGGATATTGACAGAACTTATAATTATTGCGATCATGACTTTAATGATTTGGTCGTTTATTGTACGGTTACCACTCCTTAAGTTCTTGCATTAATTTCTAACCGGGCCATCCTTTTTTGTTAGTAGCAATACGATTCAAAAAGAATTCGCATTTTCTTTCGATCTGCCTGTCAAAGGTTCAGATGTGATCATCATAACAAAACTTTTATAAATTTTTTGTCTGACTAATAATAATTACATTATTTTTGCCACTCAATCTTTTTAAAACTATAGAACAGGCATTGAAAAAGAATAATCTATACCGCTTATTTTCCCCGGCAACGGTAGCTATTACACGACGTGGATACTGATAGGCCGAGCA
>DATCWN010000033.1:0-7715 GCA_036566285.1 Hanamia sp. | reverse complement strand
GTTTCTGCCATAAAATGCACGCCGGCAAACACGATAATATCCGCATCGGTGGACTGTGCTTTTTGTGCAAGGCCAAGGCTGTCGCCAATGTAATCGGCAACATCCTGAATATCGGGTTCCTGGTAATAGTGGGCAAGTATGATGGCATTTTTTTCTTTTTTTAAACGTTCAATTTCCTTGAAGAGGTCTAAGTTAACATCAATATCCAAATCAAGGAAACCTTTTTTTTCCAAATTGAGTCGCGCCGTTTCAATGTTAATATCTGCCATAGTATTTAGTATTAATACATTATTTATTTAAAGTCCTATTACTATTAGGGGTGTGCATTTGTGGATAGATCCTTTTTTTCTTTTGATGCAAATTTAAAACTTCCTTCTTATCCACATCAATCCACATTTATTCAACACAAGAGTTTTAACATACACACTCATTTATAACTCTTGTTTTCACATTGGTTGATAAAAAACCCTCTTAATAAAAATACGCAACATTTATTTTTAAAACTTGTGAATTCAGTAGGCACAATTTGTTGTTTAGTTTTCTAAAAAATGAAAAGACGGCTAAAAACACAAAGTTGTTAATAGTTATGAAGAATCCGATTTTAAAAAACCAATGGTTACCCACACAAAAAATGATTTTTGCACAAGGCGATGTGAATAGCGATTTTAGAATAAAAAGTAAAAGGATTTCTGATTTTTAGTTTTCTGATTTTAGATTTAAAGAATATAATTACAATTATTGGAGTTCAAATTTAAAAGCTAAAATTATTTTTGAAGACAGTCTTTAGATTTAAGATTTAAAAGAAATTGAGATTACTATTATTAGAGTTCAAATTTAAAAATTGAGAATTAGTTTTTGAAGTCCAATCTCTCAAATTTAAAATCAATAAAGAATGCCTGCCAAAGCCAATTGAGCCTACTACCTACCTTTTGTTCCTATTCTATTTTAACCTATTTTTGCCGCCTTATTTAAAATTTTAAGAGAGTAACTACTATGTCAATCATTCAGACCATACGTGAGAAAGGCGCAGTCATCGTAATCGCGGCAATCGCAATAAGCCTTATTGGTTTTATATTAATGGATTCCGGTAGCAGAGGAGGCGGTGTCTTTGGTGGCGGTAATTCCACAACACTCGGAGTAGTGAATGGAGAAGAGATCGGAATACAGCAGTTCAATAAAAAAGTGGATGAAATGGAACAGCAGTATCCTAACGGTGGCAGCGGCCAGCGTAATCAGATCATGCAATCTGTGTGGGACCAGATGGTAGCGGAAAGAATTGTTGAAAAACAATTTGACAACTTAGGGTTGACTTTTACTCCTAAAGAGATGAGCGCCATTATGTTTAGCCCGGATGCGCCTCAGCAATTAAAGCAGGCATTTACCAACCCTGAAACCGGCCAGTATGATATAGAACAAGCCAAACAGTGGTGGGCGCAAACCAAGAAAAATAAAAATGAAGAACAACGGAATGCTATTATTTCACAGGTGATAGACCCCATGCGGCTGAACAGTTTATATACTAAATATACTTCCATGATTTCAGGAAGTATTTATCAACCCAAATGGCTCTCAAAACAACTGGCAGAAGAAACCAACAACTTCGCTACCATTTCTTATGTAGCGGTTCCTTATAGTGTAATAAGCGATAGCGCGGTAAAAGTTACTGATAAGGAAATTGAAAATTACCTTGATAAAAATAAATTAAAATACAAGCAAGAGGCAGGCCGCATGATATCTTATGTAACCTTCAGCGCTTCCGCAAGTGCACAGGACAGCGCACGCATCAGGCAAACATTGACAGACCTGAAACCGCAGTTTGTAGCGGATTCCAACGCTAAATTCTTTATGGGAAAAAACTCATCTGCTATACCGTTTTTTGACGCTTACACGCCGCAATCGAAAATGCAGATGCCCAATAAAGATTCCATCATTGCATTACCAAATGGCGGCGTATTCGGACCTTATGAAGATGCTAAAAATTATGTGTTGGCAAAAAAAATATCCACTAAGATTTTACCGGATAGCATTACCGCCCGCCATATATTAATAGGAACCATTGACCCACAAACTCAGCAACCTTTGATAGCTGATAGCACTGCAAAAAGATTGGCAGACAGTATTGCCACGGCTATTGCAGGCGGCGCTGATTTTGATCAGTTGGAAGAAAAATATTCTACCGACCAGGCAGCCAAAAAAGAAAAAGGAGTAATGACTTTTGACCTGGTAACCATACAGGGAGAAGGATTTGCAAAAGAATTTGGTGACTTTTTATTGAACGAAAAAGGTGAAACCAAAAAAGTCGTTAAGACACAATTCGGTTATCATTACATAGAAATTTTGAATAAAAAAGATCTGCAACCCGCTTATAAAATTGCCTATCTCGCAAGGGAAATAGCACCCAGCGATGAAACTATTAATGCCGCAAACACCGCAGCCATAAAGCTTGCGGGCAATGCAAGAGATGTGAAAGCATTTAATGAATACATTTCTAAAAACGGGTTGAATAAAGTGGATGTTCCCAACCCGGTGAAAGAAAATGATTTTCAATTAGGTGGCTTGCAGGATGCAAGGAGCATTGTGAAATGGGCGTTTGAGGCAAAAGAAGGCGAGGTCTCTGAACCGTTTACGGTTAAGGATGATTTCATTGTAGCTGTAGTTGACCGCCGCATAAAAGAAGGTGTTCCGGATGTAGTAACTGCACGGCCCTTAGTGGAACCCATCATCAGGAATCTGAAAAAAGCGGACGAAATTAAAAAGAAGCTGAACAACCCGGCAACGCTGGAAGCCGCAGCCAAAGTTTACAATTTGCAGGTTTTAAATACCGGTACCGATTCTACACTCACTTTTGATGCACAGATAATAAATGGTGTGGGCAGCGAACCCAGGGTGGCCGGAGCGGCTTTTAATAAAGCGTATCAGACAAAAGTTTCCCCGCCAATTGCAGGCAACACCGGAGTATTTGTAATTAAAGTAAACTCGGTTTCTACAAAAGCACCGCTTTCGCCGGAAATGCTTGAGCAGCAAAAAATGTCTGAAATAAATCGCCAGATACAATCTGCTTTAGGCCAGTCTTTCAATGCCTTGAAAAAGATTGCAAAGATTAAAGATGAAAGGAGTAAATTTTTCTAAATAAAATTGATTTATAAAATTTTGAATAAGCCATTGTAATGATGGCTTATTTTGTTTTTGGGTAAAAGCGAATACTGTTTTGCTTTTGTTACATTAGTTTTTCAGTCAGCAAAATGAGGGAAATCAGCACACTTTTTTAAATTGGGTAACTTTGCCACAAAATAAAAAACAATGGAAGACATCATCATAAATAAAGTATCTCAAAGCGCATTGCTTACACTAAACCTGGAAGACTTTTATCCGCAGGGTGAAATAGTAATTTTTGATTTAAAGAACTATTTATTTATGGAACTTATTTTAAAGGAAAAGGAGTTTCGCGAAGCCTTAAAAAATCTTGACTGGAGTGTTTACCAAAATAAGAATGTGGGCATTACCTGTACCGCCGATGCGATTATTCCTTTGTGGGCTTATATGCTTACTACTACTTATTTACAGCCTTTTGCCAAAGAAATTATTTTTGGAAATGAAGAAACCGTTTTCAATGTGATGTTCTTAAAAAACCTATGGAAAATAGATGCCAAAGAATATGAAGGAAAAAGAGTGGTAGTAAAAGGGTGTGGCGATAAAAAAATTCCGGAAAGCGCTTACGTGGAAATTTCAAAGATGCTGCGACCGGTAGCTAAAAGTATTATGTATGGTGAACCATGTAGTACCGTGCCTATTTTTAAAGCGCCAAAAACCGTTTGACCGCCCCGGTTTGAAGATGAATTGTTTTAGGTTTTTATCAAACGGAGGCCGTCAGATAAAATAAAATTAAAACCATCCTCTTCTTTTAAAAACAAATATCATCCATATAGGAATCGCAAGCATTAACCCGACTGCAATGAAAAAACCGTAGGGATTGTGTAACCAGGGAATCCTGTTGAAATTCATTCCGAAGATGCCGCCAATAACCGTGGCGGGCGCCAGCAGGCAGGTAACTACCGCCATTACTTTCATCACCTCATTCATTCTTAAATTTACATTGCTCAGATAAAGATCCTGTAGGTTTATCATCATATCGCGATAGTTTTCTGCCAGCTCATTGGCTTGTACAATGTGATCATAAACATCTTTAAAATACCTTTCGGTTCTTTCCTCCACCAGGTCATTTTCGCTTCTTAATATTCCATTAATAAGCTCGCGAACGGGCGAAACGCTTCTTTTCAAAAACATCATTTCTTTGCGCAGGTAATTTATTTTTGCGAGCGTTCTCGTATCCGGCCTGTGAGTAATGTCGTCTTCCAGGCCTTCAATTTTTTCTCCCAATTTTTCCATGATTACAAAATAATTATCCACGATCATGTCTATTAAAGAGTAGAATAAATAATCGGCGCCACTCAATCGCAGCTTGCTTCCCGGGGCTTTCAATTTTTCCCTTACAGGATTGAACACATCCCTCGAAGCATCTTCCTGGAAACTGAGCACGAAGTTTTTACCAAGAATAATACTCACCTGTTCACTCTCTACAGAATAATTGTCTCCATTAAAATAAAGCATGTTCAATAAACTATAAAGCAGTTGGTTTAATTCATCCATTTTTGGCCGCTGCCCTATACTTAAAATATCCTCTGCAATAAGTGGGTGAATGCCAAAATGATCACAGATTTTTTCTATATCATTTTTTTTCAGGCCATCAATATTGATCCAGCTGATGTTGGGGGTCGATAGATATTTATAACAATCCTCTACCCTTTCCAGGGCTTCAAATTTTACTTCTCCTGCATTAAATTCATACAAAGAAATTACCACATGCTCAGGCTCTTTTCTTTGTGGGGGCAAGGTTGGGTTTACCCGAATCACTCTTTTAGTAAGTAATTCGTCGAAAGGATTGATCAGCGATAAAAACCTTTTTTTTCTCATGACAAAATAAATTTCAGGCAAAAAATATTTTAAAAGAATGCAAGGGAATAAAGATCGGGATTTATCTCATCACTCTTTTTTAAGAGCCGGGCGTTGTTCAATGATGATATCTGAAGGAGGAAGGTCGCTGGTCCATATATCGCGAAACATTTTCCAGTTGCCTGCTTCCTGTTTCCATAATACAATATATTTTCCCCTGTCAAGTTGATTGTCATCACTGCCCAGCATTTTATAACTTCCTTCCTCGGCCAGTATGCTGCTGTCGCCCCATATTTTAATGGTTTCCAGCTCAAAATTTTTGATGCCTTTATTCATGGCCATTGCTATAAAATGCTTGATATTATCTCTTCCTTCCACGGCAGGCATGTCGGCAACCATAAGTTTGGCTTCGGTAGCGAAGCAATTGGATACTTCCGTGGAATCCCCTCTCTCAAAGGATTTCATAAATAACTGGTTGCTTTGTTTTATGGAAGCTTCGCCTTGCTTTATATCAAAAGCCGCAGCAGATCTTTCAATATCAAGCTTATCGTTTTCATTGCATGAGTACACAATAAAAGAGATAAGAATCAAAAGGAAAAATCCCCGGGATAGCTTCTTCATTTTGGATAAGATATTTAGAGGTAACTAATTTTTTTTCTTTAAAAAAAGTAAGCACTGGCTGCAAATAAAGATAAAGGGAAGCGTGTAAAAATTATAATAATTTTTTCGCTTTCTCAAGGTCTTCGGGCGTGTCAATAGATATGGGACTTTCGTCAACAAGTACCATTTTAATGCCGACTCCATTTTCAAGATAACGCAGTTGCTCCAGTTTTTCAATGGCCTCAAGAGACGATATGGGCCATTGAGTAAAATTCATTAAAGCATTTTTTCTGAATGCATAGATTCCAATGTGTTTATAATAAACCGCGTTTTTGTTTTTATCACGGTGAAAGGGAATCACACTTCGTGAAAAAAGCAATGCATTATTATTTTTATCTACCACCACTTTTACATGATTGGGATTTGAGATTTCATTTTCATTGGTTATCTCATACATCAGCGAAGCCACTTTCACATTTTGATTAGGATCGTTTTCAAAAGCGCGTAAGAGGTTTTGCAGCAATTCTTTTTTTACAAAAGGCTCATCTCCCTGAACGTTTACAATGATGCCCGCTTCAATATCGGCCACCGCTTCTGCTATGCGGTCGCTTCCGCTTTCGTGTTCTTTTTTGCTCATAACGGCATAGCCGCCGTTATGTATTATTTCATTAAAAATAATTTCGCTGTCGGTGACCACTATTACTTCATCGAACAATAAAGTGGCCACGGTATTTTCGTAAGTATGCCGGATGATGGTTTTATTGCCAAGCAGTTGCATCAGTTTTCCGGGAAAACGGGTGGCGGCATAGCGGGCAGGTATAAGTGCGATTGTTTTCATTCGACAATAAAGGATTTATAGAATAATATTCAAAGGCCGGATAAGCGCTATAAGGATGCCTTTCAAAACCTTAGTAGAAAAAAATTCAATAGTTCTTCAACCTTGTTACTTTATTTTCAAGTCCTGTAAATGTAGAAAAAATAAGGTAATAAGGTTTTGCAAAATAGAAATAGAAACGAAATCTTCTACTAAGGTTTTTACAAAATGGGTTCAAAGAAGTTCATAAATATTCAATGCAGCCAATGAATATTACTCTAAAGATTTAATTCAGTTCTTCTTCTTCACAAACGATGGAATTTTGAAAAGGTTCCGGCAAAGAATTGCTTTCATATTTACAGGTACTGCATTGATACACATTTTCGGCAGATAGGGCATAGTTGGAAAACATCCAGCTAAGGATGGCGGTGAGCATGTGGGCGGTAGTTTTTTTCGGAACCAATTCTATGGTATTGCTTCCGCATTTGGGGCAAACCGCGCTCTTACGGTACTCTTCATCAAATTGATGCAACATGGCAATTACTTCTTGCTCATCTTTTCTTTTAACGACCAATTTAATTCCGCCCACCCCGTTTGAAAGAAAGGGCGCTACCGATACCATAAATTCATCTCTCAGGTAACATTCTATACCCGCGCTTCTTAGTTTCGTTAATAAAATCTGGGCGGAGAAATAATTTTGAAAAGTCCGTACGGTTATTAAATCCATCGTGAATCCTTGTGTTACTTTTTTTTAAAAAGAGAATTGTTTCAATTAAAAATACGCAAAATGTTTGGTGCAAAAGTAAAAGGGACTGTTTCAAAAGGGCGGCCTCTTTTTTTATTTTAGGGAAAATTGTCGGACAGGTTTATCCGGTAACCGGCAAAAAATACCGTCGTTTAATGTAAAACTGGTACACATGTACGCTTGCAGCGTGTGCTAATTTCATTGCGATACACGCTAACTTCATTGTGATGCATGCGAACCTCATTGTGGCATGTTCGAACTTCATTGTGATATGTGCTAACCCCATTGTGGTAGGTGCTAACCCCATTGCGATACGTTCTAACATCATTGTGGCATGTCCTAACATCATTGTGGTATGTTCCATCATCATTGTGATAGGTGCTAAGCCCATTGTGATGTGTGCTGAGGTCATTGTGGCGTGTGCTAACCCCATTGTGATGTGTGCCAAGGTCATTGTGGCAGGTGTTGAGCCCATTGCAGCCCCGTCGAACCCCATTGCAGCCCCGTCGAAGCCCATAACGACAGATTCACACCTCATTACGACACCATCGAACCCCATTACGATAGAATCAACCCTCATCGCAATGCAGTTTCACCTCATGGGGC
>DATCWN010000566.1:0-20375 GCA_036566285.1 Hanamia sp. | reverse complement strand
ATACCGGATAGTAAAAAACTTACGCAGGAAATGGGAAGTACCGGAGCTTATAATTATATGGCCGCATCAGTCTATAACTTAACCGAACTGAAAAATGTAAAGTATGTAAATTTTGATTTCAAAGAAGGAGACCATGCCGGTCCCGGGGTTTTCAGCAGGGATGATTTCAAGAAGTTGAGGTAGAAAAGTTTTTTTCAAATAGCCAATAAAAAAAAGTATTTCTTTCTCTCTGAATACTTTTTGCAAAATAAGAGACCTGCAATTTTGGTTACCTCCATAAATAAACCTGATAAGAGAGAACAAGAAGCGGTGGCTAAAGTAAAATTTTATAGGCAATAATGTGCACTCAATATTTAAGAATATCACGTTTTTACGTGATAATTTGATTTATCACGTTTTTACGTGATATTCGGGTTTATCACACTTTTACGTGATAATTTACTAAAACTGAAAATCGCTAAAACGCGCTCAATTCTTTAAAATATTGATAGATAATACCCGTAAGAATGGCTACTCCAAAGCTTACCAACGTTCCAATTAATATATATTCCGTTAGCTTTCTGTCTTTAGATTCTTTTAGGTCGCCAAACCGGAAAATTGATTTGGCAGCCAGGAGAAACCCCACACCCTCCCAATGGTTAATGATAATAAAGGCAAAGATCAATAAGCGTTCAAGGATTCCAATATATTTTCCCGCGCTTTGCAAAGAGCCTGCATCATCGTCTTCAGTTTGAGGCGTCCATTTTGAAATAAATATTTTCACCGCAAAAGACACAGGCCGTGTAAGAAATAGTATCAGGGTAATGAACAATACCATCTTTTCATTTCTCAAAAAAGAAAATGAAAAAGATTCGCCCTGATACCATAGCCATATAATATAAATGGAAGCTACATGAAACAACTGATCTATAAAAAATAAGGCGCGTTTGGTTTTCGCCTTTTGTATCTCTATTTTCACTGCGTCAATCAACAGGTGAACTGTTGCAATTAGCAAAGCCCATTTCCAGAAAGACCAATCCCATACAAGTAATAATATAAGTAAGCCATGCAGTAAAGCATGGCAATATAATTGCCATGCACCCAACTTCCGTTTTTCTTTTGCTTTTACCCATGAGTACGGTTGCAATAAAAAATCTCCTATAAGATGGGCGAGAAATAATTTAAGTAAAACAATCATTTCAATGACTTTAATTTGCTTTTGTACATTTCATTTACTTCCATTATTTCTCCATAATAAGCCCTTTTAAGTCTGTTGCTTATAGCGTTTTGTTTTATTCCAACTATTTGTCCTAATTCTTCCTGTAGTTTACCCGGATTTTCCATCGCCGTTTTCACTATTTCAGCCGCGTTTACCGTCCAGTTATCCATTGCAATAAGGCTTAGCTTCAGGTACAAATTCATCTCTTCATCAAATACGGGCCAATCGCTTTTTATAGCGAGATTCTGCTTTTCTTTTCTGAGCGTCTCAAATTTTTCACCGGAATGTACAAAAGCGCTGCCGTTTGATTCTGTAATTTTGGGTGCATTGTGTGTCCGGTTTCCCATGCCTATTGACATGCGTACATTTATACCCTGGATAGATTTTAAGGTGGCTTTTATTTTTATCGCCGTCAATAAAGCGTTTTTCGGATCGCTTACAATTACCTGGAAACTGTCGCCCCGGTATATTTCCCAGAACTTCGGACTCTTGCCGATGGTATCCAATTCCTTCTTTAATGGCCTGAGCCACGCTTTCGGGCTATTTTTTTTTGAATTGATTATATCGCCTGTAATAACACAAACCATGATTGATTATTTTACACTATAAAATTATCACGTTTTTACGTGATAATCAAAAATATCACGCTTTTCCGTGATAATTGAGATTATCACGTTTTTGCGTGATACTGGTATTTTAATCAATTTTCCAGGTAAAATAATCCTTTGCGTTATTGTAGCATATATCCTGGATGACCTTCCCCGTCCATTCGACATCGTTTGGTAATTCACCGCTTTCAATTTCTTCGCCAAACAAATTGCATAAAATTCTTCGGAAATATTCATGACGCGGATAAGAAAGGAAACTTCTCGAATCTGTAAGCATACCTACCAATCTGCTCAGTAAACCCATATTGGATAAGGCATTGAGTTGTTTGGTCATACCATCCTTTTGATCTAAAAACCACCAGGCTGCACCAAATTGAATTTTGCCGGGAATGGTTCCGTCATTAAAATTTCCAGCCATTGTAGCAAATAACTCATTATCTGTAGGATTCAAATTGTACAAAATGGTCTTCGTTAGTTGATTAGTTGAATCAAGTTTGCCCAAAAATTTAGCCAGTGATTCTGCGTGCGAAAAGTCACCAATTGAATCCCAGCCTGTGTCCGGGCCTAATGATTTCAACATTCTTACATTATTATTTCTTTGAGCACCCAAATGATATTGTTGCACCCATCCTTTTTCATGATCCCAAATTGCAAATTGAAATAGCAATGCCGATTTCAACTTTAATCTTTCGTCAATACTAAGTTCCTTCCCTTCACGAATCTTTTTAAATGAAGAATTAATTTCTTCATCAGTAAAATCTTCTGCATAAATAGATTCCAATCCATGATCGGAAACCGAACAACCCATCGTGGCAAAAAAATCATGTCTTTGTTTTAATGCGCTCAAATAAGATTGATAAGAAGTAACGGCCATGCCATTTACTGTTTCCAACTTATTAATGTAAGAATTAAAAGCAGCCGCGTCATCTACATTCATGGCTTTATCGGGTCGAAATGCCGGAAGGATTTTTATTTCAAACCCATCGTCCTTTATTTTTTGATGATGTTCTAAAGTATCCACAGGATCATCGGTAGTACAAACCACTTTTACATTCATCTTCCGTAGCAAATTGCGAACGGAATATTCTTTGGTTTGTAGTTTGTTAGTACACTCTTCGTAGATTTCTTTCGAGCTTGCGGGATTTAGTATTTTGTGAACATCAAAATATCTTTGCAGTTCAAGATGGCACCAGTGGTAAAGCGGATTACGTAAGGTATAAGGAACTGTTTCGGCCCACTTTTCAAATTTTTCGTAATCACTTTTGTTGCCGGTACAGTAGCTCTCATCCACGCCATTGGCGCGCATTGCACGCCATTTGTAATGATCACCATATAACCATATTTGTGTAAGATTTTCAAAATTAATATCATTGGCTATCTGTTCTACCGGAAGGTGACAATGGTAATCAATGATTGGCATATTTTCAGCAAAATCATGGTACAATCTTTTTGCTGTTTCAGATTGGAGTAAAAAGTTTTCGTCTAAAAATTTTTTCATGTTCTTTATTCTTGAAGAGATTTGCTTTTATGTTTTATAAAATTCTTTTACAAACTTACTCCACGCTTCCATGGAATAAAATCATTTTGTAAATGTCTTACGGCGCTCACTTCTATTTCTCCACTCGCCACTTTTATTACATAATCCAGGATGCGCTCACCGGCTTGTTCTATCGTTTCTTCACCCGCTATTATGGTACCAGTATTGATGTCAATGATGTCATTCATTTTATTAAATAATATAGTATTGCTCGATAGTTTTACTACCGGTGCAATCGGGTTGCCGGTGGGAGTACCAAGACCCGTTGTAAACAAAACTACATTTGCCCCGGAACCCACTTCCGCTGTGGTGCTTTCTACATCATTGCCAGGTGTGCAAAGCAAATTCAACCCGGGTTTAGTAACCATTTCAGGGTAATCCAATACATCCGCAACCGGCGATGTACCTCCTTTTTTGGCTGCTCCTGCCGATTTTATGGCATCGGTAATTAATCCATCTTTTATATTTCCGGGAGAGGGGTTCATATCAAAACCAGAGCCTACGGCTTTTGCTCTTTCATTATAATTTCTCATCAGATCGCCGAAGCGAATCGCAGTTTCCTTGGTAACACAACGATCGCTGATATTCTGTTCCACGCCACACAATTCCGGAAATTCTGAAAGTATCACAGAGCCACCCAAAGCCACCAATAAATCAGAAGTATATCCAATCGCAGGATTCGCTGAAATACCGCTAAAGCCATCAGAGCCACCACATTCCAGGCCGATACATAATTTACTTAACGGCGCGGGTTTTCTTTCAAGAGAATTTGCCTGCACCAAACCTGCGAAAGTTTGCTTGATTGCCTTCGATAATAAATCAGAACCTCTCCCAATTTGTTGTTGTTCCAGAATATAAAGAGGCTTCGAAAAATTCTTATCACGCTTCTTTATTTCTTCCTGCAAAATTCCGACTTGTGCATTCTGGCAACCCAGGCTTAAAATGGTAGCGCCTGCTACGTTTGCATGGGTAATGTATCCTGCGAGTAATCCACATAATGTTTGTGCATCATCCCGGGTACCGCCACAGCCGCCATCGTGCGATAAAAATTTAATGCCATCTACATTAGGAAAAATTCTTTGCCTCCTGGCATCTTCCACATGAACTGAAACATCTGCGCTTAAAATATCCTCTATATTTTTTCCATCTTTATAAAGGTCAATCAGCTTGGAAACCTCTACTTTTTTATTCTGATTTCTGCCATAGCCTAATTCATTCACCAATGCTTCGCGCAATACTTCAATATTTCTGTTTTCACAAAAAACCAAAGGAATTACCAACCAATAATTAGCGGTACCTACTTTTCCATCGGCCCTGTGAAAACCCATAAATGTTTTGCCTGCAAATTTCGAAACATCCGGTTTGTGCCAGTCTAATTTTCTTTCACCTACTTCAAAACCGCTGGCAGCATGCTTTACATTGCTTGTGGTAATTCTTCCTCCTTTCGGAATCGGAGTTTGCGCTTTACCCACCAATACGCCATACATGAATAATTTATCACCGGGTTGCATATCCTGTGCTACAAACTTATGTTTTGCGGGTACCCTGTCAACCAGTGTATATTCATCACCGTTATAGTCCACCTTTTCATTTACAGCAAGGTCGCTTAGCGCCACCAATACATTATCATGCGGGTGAACTTTTGTTATTTTCCGATTCATTTTGCTAATGTGTTTTTGGAATGAACTTTTTCCAAAACCGGTTTCATTCCGTTCTTTATAATCAAATCCAAATTCGTAGTTACTGCTCTTTGAAAACCGGCAAGCAAGGTAAGATCATTGTCCCAAAGGCTAATATTACTTAAGACTTCTTTCACCAGATCTTTCACATTTTTCTCCTGCCACAAGGAATAAAACTTCCCGGCCATTTCATCTTCTATTAAATAAAATTCACCCTTAAATTCTCCAAAAAACTCTTTTCCTTCCTGCTTTACCGCCTTCATGAAATATAGATAAGCCGCAAATCCAAGAGCGAATAGCGGTGGCACGGAATCATTATTCTTATAATAATTTAACAATAAAGGAATACAACGCATCTTCATTTTGGAGGTATAGTTGAGCGTTATGTTTTTCCAGAGATGATTGATGTGTGGGTTCCTGAAACGATCCTGCACTTTCGCGGCGAAATCACTTATCACGGCCTGATTAACTTCGTGTGGAATAGAAGGCCCGATTTCATTTTGCATTAAGTCAGCAATAAATGAAGCAGTGATTTCATCTTCCATGGTATGCTGCACCGTGTCGTAACCCGCCAGGAATGCAAGGCCGCAAGTGAGTGTATGAGTTCCATTTAGTAATCGCAATTTTAATTCCCGATGCAAATCAATGTTGGGTTCAATAACCACTCCTTCATCCACTTCATAAAACGATAAGACTTCTTTTATGTGCTCATCGCCTTCTATCGCCCATAAACTATACACTTCACTTACTGTTAGCAGATCATCTTTATATCCTAATTCTTCTTCCAATTCCATCCTTACTTCTTCGTTGGGCATACCCGTAACAATTCTATCTACCAGCGAATTGCAAAAGTAGTTACTACCTTCCAGCCATTCTATAAAATCATCTTCAAGGCTGTTTAAATGCGCCAATTCAAAAACAATAGATTCTAATTTTTTACCATTATCCGGAATCAATTCCGTGGGCACTATTACCATTCCACTTTCTTTACTTCCGTTAAAAGCGATAAACCTTTCGTGTAAAAAGGCCAATAATTTTCCGGGAAAAGAAACGGGTGGATACCGGTGAAAATCATCATCATGCAATAATTGAATGCCCACTTCCGTGGTATTGGAAATGATAACTTTCATCTCTTCATTATGCGCGCATTCCAATACATGCTCCCATTCATGCTGCGCTATTAAAACCCGGCTAATGGAGGACGAAATAATATTTTCTTCGATTTTTTCACCATTTACAATACCCCGCTCGCAGATAGTATAAAGCCCATCTTGTTTATCAAATGAAGCCGCCTCGCCTTTTGACGTAGTTTTAACTACAACAATTCTCCCGTTAAAAATACCTTCCCTGTTTGCTTTATCAATAAAATAATCGGGCAGACCACGAAGCAGCCTTCCCGTTCCGAACTGCAAAACCTTCTCAGGCAAATCAAACATCTCCTCATCAGGAAGAATGATTTCTTCTGATGAAATATTTTTTAAAGTGTAGCGTGATAATTTCATTTTACTTTTTTAGATTGAATTGAATTGGATGATTTCATTTTTAATATCAAAGGTTTTCAGCAGCCTTATAAATTTTGCCAGGGAAATATTTGCTCCTGTCGTCTCCTATTTGAATAATAATCCGGATGCTGTTAAACAATTGTACTTCTATATTTAGGAATGACAATGGTATTTATATTATTTATTTACGCAATCGTTACCGAAAACGTTGCCAAAGAATAAAAGTAAGAAGGCACACTTATTTCACCATAAAAAAATTCTAACCACTTATTTTATTTGTGAAATTGAAGGAATTGTTTTGCTCTACTTTAAGGAAAGGCTTGAATCTATTACTACATCATTCACATGGTGAAAAGAATATCTTATTCCGATACCGGATACTTAAATCATGATACTTTTACCCTCAACTGAAATACCAGAATAATGCCAGCAAAATAAGAACGATGGCAAACCCGATTATCCATTTTATTTGTGCTTTATTATTTTTTGAAACAGCATCCATTTTTTCAGGCACTTCAACTTTATTGCCTGAAGCCTTGAAAGACGCGTTACTATTGGAATAGCTATAATTTAACACGTCAGCAAGAGAAGACAATGCGGATGGCATCGCATGGATGATGTCATTTCTTTCCGAAGCAAGAAAACCGGATAAGCCACTGGCTGATAGTTCTTTTCTTCCATCATGTTTTCCCAAAAGCCCCAATATGCCTGGGATGACCAACCTGATCAGCATTGCAACAGAAGAAACTTCTATAGCTGCAAACTTTGCTATAGAATCTTTCACAAGAGATTGATCGGCACCAAAAATCGCTGAGGCTAACGTATCGTTTTTTGTATCAGCAATAAGCTTATTTATATCATGCGATATTCTAAAATTGGCAGCCTCTTCCTTCGATTTTTCAAAAATATTTTGAGAGCCTTCCCTGCCGGATGTAGCCATATTTAAAATCCCCATCAAGGTAGCGGGAATTACCGCTGTCAAAGCCTTAGAGATTCGGGATTCATGTTCGTTTAAAGTATCTGCTGCCTGCTGGGTAAAGTCGGAAGTAAAATAAGTTTTTACCGTATGAATTAAAGTAGGAGCCATAGAATACAGAGTAGTTTTATAAAAATAATTTGAAATAAATTTTTCAAAAGTAATTTCAAAATCGCGATGCAAATTTAAAGGATAAAAATAAAGGAGGCATAACGCTTTTGAAACAGGCACAAAAAAAAGACGCCATTTTTACTGGCGCCTTTTTTTATAAAGTTCAAAATATTTATTGCGGTAGCAATACTTTATCTATTACATGATACACACCGTTTACAGCAAAATTATCTTTTGAAATTGCTGTTGCCGCGGGGCCTGCGTAAGGTGGGCCGGTTGGAGGGAATGTATGCACACCCGTAAATTGTAAGTTGCTTACAAAGGGCCCTGTAAAAGTTGCCTGTGCCATTACCCCGGGTTGTAAAGTTGGGGGTACAGAAGTATTTACCAGGGTGGTGTAGAAAACGCCGGGCGTGGTTGCAAAATTATTTGAGAACACCCTTATGTTCGGTTGATATCCTGCGGGTGTGTTGGTTGCCAGGAAATGATACGCCATAATGCCTTTTACCTGAGCAGTAGTAACATTATTGGTACTTAAAAAAATGGGGCCTGCTGCTACCGCTCCATTTGCAGTAGCAGTGGCATTACTTGTATCCGTAGCCGTATAAGGTGTGGGACGTCTTGACAAATAGGATTGAAAAGCAAGCCCGAATATCAACGTTTGAAAAGCGGCATCATTCGGAACCAGTATGGTCATGTTGGTAACGCCATAACCCAACAGTGAATCCAGTTTGCCTAAACCGGTAGCCCCGCTATCTGCCCTGGCAATTGCCGCTTTAAAATAACTGAGATTCGGATCCGTATAAATGGCATCTTTCAAAAGTTTAGATGGTGGCGCTACAATACCTCCCACCAAGTGAATCACACCATTCTTATATTTATGATCGGGCGATAAAACAGGGATTGTATTTGCCCAAAAACTATTACTTCTTTTAGAAAGAAAGACGCTCATTTTTAGAGGAATCGTTGTACCCGGCAATACTCCTATCGTTAACGAAGTCGGCAACTGAAGGTTGGGAAATTTATTTAAAGAGGTATCAGTTGAAAGGAATTGTTCTCCGGGAATAATACTATATTGTACAATGCCAGCTACACTTGCTATGGGCAATGCGCCTATCACCGCCTCTGACGGAATTCCTGATGCTATGAAAGCATCGTTGTTTGGTAGCAACAGGGTAAATATCTTTGAACTATCACTGAGCAAGGGCAGCATTCCGGCTCTTGTTACGGCAGCTTTATAAAAACTGTAGCTGGGGTCAGTGCTTATTACTTCGCCTAATGAAGTATTCACCGCATTGGCATCCGGATAAATGATCGGTGTAGCATCCGGGAGTGTTTTATTACACGAGGCAACCAAAATTACCATTGCCAACAGCAAGGAGACTTTTGTAATTGCATGATTTTTAAAATGATTTAGTTTCATATTTTTTCTTTAAAAAATGATCAGATTAGTTTGGTTAAAATAAGTTGTAGCCAATACTTACATAATAAAGGCCTCCAATGGAAGCATTCCCAAATCCATTACGGTAATATTGATTCAGTAAATTAGTGGCACCTAGTTTCAGCAACACTTTTTGTGCAGGGAATTTATAACTTACCATTCCGTCCAATGTGTGAAATGCGGGTACAAGGCCGGTTGCAAAATCACCCTGGTATGCCACCTCATCCTGCCAGCGATACGTGAAATCAAATCCAAACCTATTCTGAAATCCAAAACCATTATTGCTGAAAGTAGCTCCTACCCTATATTTGGGCGCATTAAAACTAGCAACGAAACCTTCAGGAACGCCTTCTAAATTATCTGAAGTACTGTTAGCACTTATGGCAAAATTATGAGGCAAAGAATAAGTAAGGCTTATGCCAAATCCATAAGTAGTTACATCGCCTGCTACATTTGTGGGTACGGAATAAGTGGTAGCCAAAAGAGGATTAGCAAGATTGGCTCTTACAGTATTAGGATTCTGAAATATGTTGATATCCCCACTTACAGATTGTGCTATAAGGGTACGCGTAATGAAATCCTTATAGATGCCATAATATCCATAGAGATCTACCAGTAATCTTTTTTCGAGCAACAATCCTTTATACCCTGCCTCAAAAGAATTTACCGTCTCCGCTTTAAATTTAGGAAGGTTAAACACTGTTGGACTACCTGCAAATAAATTTTGATCAATGGAATAAATTGGATTGCTATTAAAATGATAAAATTCAGCAAAACTCTTTACCCCTCCTATCAAAGCGGTACCGCCTCCTACTCTTAAATTAATGTATTGCTGTTGAGTGGAACCGAAGCGATATGCCTGTTGGTAAGATAACCTGATGTTGTTGTCTTCGGCAACCGTAATTACCGCTGAAAAACGTGGAGTAAACCTGCCATCAAAATTATCATTCTTATCGTATCGCGCAGATGCGATCAGTTTCAATTTGTCATTGGCTAAGCGTTTGGTAGCCTGTATGTAAGCGCCGTATTCATTGATGCCAATGGTACCTGCTGAATCCGCAAACAAGGTTCCTTCAGAATTTAAAACGTATCTTTTATAATTGGCGCCCACCAAAATGTCCACCACTTTTGAAGTGTAAGGTGAAAGATCATACTGCCCTTCTACATTATACAAATTGGTTTTATCCACAAACAAACCACCGCCATTAGAAATAGGAATACTTCTGACCTTATCAAAAATAGTCTTGAATTGTTGTGAACCCGCAGCAGGCCTTCCCTGGTCGGCAACTGCCCTGGCCGCAGTATGAGCGGCTATGTCTGTGGCGCCACCTAATTTAGAAGTAAGAAAAGCGAGTGAATACTGATAATACCAACCGGTAGTACCACCACTTGGTTTCCATGCTTCGTTTAGTAAACGCGTGGTAACAGTGGCGTTATAAGATTCGCCGGCGTTTTCCTGTGTAGTATATCCTCTGATAAACCAATGAGGATTTACCAATTCTATTTTATACTGGCCAATTTTTAAATTTAATAAAGAATAGCGATCGCTTCCTGTGTAAACTGTATTACCGGTGCCCCAGTAACCGGCGGCATTGAGAGAAGTATTAGAAGAAAGCTTGTAACTTAACCCACCGGATAATTTTGCATTTACTGTATTTGGATTTAATATTTGATTTTCCTGATAACCGGTTCTTGAAACAGGAATAGAAGCAGGAAGCGCATTCACGTAAGGAGCATAAAATGGCGCTTGTGCAGCCAATGGATTCAATACTGCAGATTTTATATCAACAGTGGTTTCATCTCCATAAACATTTACGCCATCATAATTTGGATCCGTTGCACGGGTACCATCTTTGATGCCACCTGTAGTCCCCAGGCGACTGTAATCGCGGTAATCATCTGCTACCCAATCTTTGGCCTGAATTAATTCACCGGTAAGTTTAAAAGCAAATTTATCACTCACTTTTTCTGCCCAGCGGACGTTCCAGTTGTAATATGGAGAAGGCTTGTTACTTCTGTTATCAATGTTCATGATACCGGTTTTTACCTGGAAAGAAAGCCCCTGGTATTTAAAAGGATCTTTACTGTTTATTACCAAAGCTCCGTTCATACCGCCTGGCCCATACAATGCAGAAGAGGCGCCTGGCAATAATTCTATACTCTCCACATCAAGCTCTGTAATGCCGATAACACCACCCACTGAAAAATTCAACCCGGGAGCCTGGTTGTCCATTCCATCTACAATCTGGTTGAGGCGAAGATTGCCACTTCCATTAAAACCTCTTGTGCTTGGAGTTGAAAAGGTAAGGGAAGATGTTACCACATCCACTCCTTTCAACTTGGCAACCATGTCATAATAAGATACTGCGGCTGTATTGCGAATATTGGCTGCGCTTATTCTCTCAATGGTTACGGGGGATTCTAAAATCCTTGATGGGGTTCGTGTAGCGGAAACCACCACCTCCTGGCCTAATATACTGGAAGGCGTTAGCGAAACGGTTATAAAATCTGATGTTGTTACAGTCACTTCCTGCATTTCGTACCCAATAGAAGATATTACTAGAGTAACCGGGAAAGGTTGGTTGATGTTTAAGGAAAAGTCTCCTTTATCATCTGTGTAGGTGCCGGCACCGGACCCCTTTACCGTTACGGACACAGCAGGAACCACTTCGCTGGTGCTGCTGTTTATTATTTTTCCTTTTATGGTGTTACTTTGAGCAAAGGCTACCAGTGAAAAACTGCTGGCAAGAAGCAGGAAAGTAAAACATTTGAAGATCTTTCTCATGTTATCTATTTTGGTTTAGAATTTAAAAGACAATATAGGTTTGTTCCATTCCTAATAAAAATATTTCTTTCTTAATTAGTCCAAAATTTAGTTCTTTATTTTCCTGTAATTTTGCCCGCATTTTTGCAACTAATTTTACCAATATGAATTTACACAAATTTCCAAACCAAACTAATTTTTACAAAGGAAAAGTAAGAGATGTTTATACCATTGATGACCGCTTATTAGTGATGATTGCCAGTAACCGCATTTCTGCTTTCGATGTTATTTTACCAAAACCAATTCCATTTAAAGGACAAGTTTTAAATCAAATAGCTGCTTACATGCTTGATCAAACAGCAGATATAATTCCCAACTGGCTGCTAAAAGTACCGGCGCCGAATGTTTCTATTGGGAAAAAATGCACTCCTTTTAAAGTAGAAATGGTGGTGAGGGGAAATCTTACAGGTCACGCCTGGCGTACTTATCAGGAAAACACATCAGCAAACAAGGTTTTATGCGGCGTAAGAATGGCGGACGGATTAAAAGAGAATGATTATTTTCCACAACCCATTATCACTCCATCCACCAAAGCTGCCGAAGGCCATGACGAAGATATCAGTAAAGAAGAAATTATCAGAAGGAATATTGTTTCTTTAGAAGATTATGAGCAATTGGAAAAATATGCGCTACAGCTTTTTGCAAGAGGAAAAGAACTGGCTGCGCAAAGAGGTTTGATACTGGTGGATACCAAATATGAATTTGGAAAACTGGCTGATAAAATAATTTTGATTGATGAAATACACACTCCCGACAGTTCCCGTTATTTTTATGCCGATGGCTTTGAAGAGAGACAGGCCAAAGGTGAAAAGCAAAAACAATTAAGCAAAGAATTTGTAAGAGAATGGCTTATCGAAAATAATTTTATGGGGAAAGAAGGGCAGCAGGTTCCTGAAATGAATGATGAACGGATTGCGATTATCCGTGACCGCTATATTGAGCTTTATGAAAAATTAATTGGAGAAAAATTTGAACCAAAAGAACTGAGTGATGAGGAAACTGAAGAAAGAATTCTAACTGCGCTTAAGAGCATCGGATAAAATATGCATCTCCTATTTTAAAGTTTGTTTAAAATCAAATCACTATAGGAAAGAGAAATATAATCTGCACTTTTTATTTTAAAAAGATCCGCATATTTTTTGCATTGCTTTTTTAGTTTTTCAATTCCAATATCTCCGCTATTGTCAATTGCTTCAACCTCTATAAATGTTCCTAATTCCTTTATGGTATCAAAATGGAATTTTACATTTTCAATAAAATAAATTTTACGCACTTTATTAACCACCACTTTTATTCCGTGAACTTTTATTAAAATATCTTTCAGTGCTTTGTCCGGCTTGTGTTGATACAACAGTACATCAGATTGCTTTGCGCCAGCAATGTCGGTTCTTTCATAATAAATCAGTGCATTTTCAATATTTCCTTCACGAAGTTTCAGGCGCCCATTTGGAATATTAAAATAAGTATCGGTTTGGTTATCTGTCCCAATAAATTTTGGATTCAGTTGAAGCAATCTTTTTTCGTCTGTTTCTAAATTTTCTGTTCTTGCTTTAAATTCAAAGTTGAGATGTGGCATATAAAGTGATTTTATTTCATTAAAAAAAACCTAAGGAATAAGCCGCAGGGTAGCATTTCTTATCATCCAAAATCTTTCTTTTTATTTCATCAGCCCATCCATTCTCTCTCTTGATTTATTAAAAATCATGAGGCCATTTTTCTTTCCTTTTCTTTTTTCTTTTCTTTCTTCTTCAGGCAGTTTATGAAACGACTGGCATTCTACTGAACAACAGCCATCATATTTTTTTGCGCAATCAGGGCATTGAATAAAAAGCAAATGGCAGGCTTCATTGGCGCAGTTGGTATGCGTATCGCAAGGGGAGCCGCATTGATGGCAATGACTGATTATTTCTTCGCCTATCTTCTCTCCCAGCCTACCGTCAAACACAAAATTTTTTCCGAGAAATTTATTAGGTAAATGTTCTTCCTTTATTTTATTGGCGTACTGGATAATTCCTCCTTCAAGATGATACACATTTTTAAAACCATTGAGCAGCATATAAGCGCTGGCTTTTTCACAACGGATACCTCCGGTACAATACATAATGATGTTCTTATCCTTTTTTTCTTTCAGCATACTAACGGTCATAGGTAGTTGCTCTCTGAAAGTATCGGAAGGAATTTCAATTGCATTTTCAAAATGACCTACTTCATATTCATAATGATTGCGCATGTCCACCACAATCGTTTCAGGATCGTTAGTAAGTTTATTGAATGAAGGGGCGTCCACATACTTTCCTTTTTTTCTCATGTTAAAGTTGGGGTCAGTAATCCCATCAGCCACAATTTTATTCCTCACTTTTATTTTCAGTACCCAAAAGCTTTTACCATCATTATCAACAGCAATGTTTAGATGAAGGCCTTGTAAAAAAGGAATGGTATCGAGGTAATTTTTAAACGCATCAAAATTAGATTCAGGCACACTCAGTTGCGCATTGATGCCTTCCTGCGCTACATAGATACGGCCGAATACTTTAAGGTCATTTAAATTTTTATAAAATTCATCACGAAACGCTTGCGGGTCTTCAATAAACGAGTATTTGTAAAACGACAAAGTGATGCGGGATTCGTTTTCTTCCAATAAGCGTTGCTTCAATTCTTTTTGAGAAACGCGGTTGTGTAATAATGCCATGCTTTTTAAATTTTTACCCGGTTTGTCATGAGACATTTACAGGATGAATCAAACCCTTTTACAGGCGAATAAAAATTGAGTTGCGAAGGTAAGAAATTATGAAGTTTTTAAAAACTGGTACGGGTCTTGTTTAAGGGGTAATAATTAAAAGTTATTACTTAACAAACAAAGACAATTATGAAAAAGACAATGATTCTTGCGGCAACGATTTTATTTTCGTTTGCGGCAAACGCACAAACTGAAGCTCATTTTGGAATTAAAGGCGGCATGAATGCTTCCGAATTACATAACTCAGACGGTGGCCCCAAGTCGGACACTAAAATAGGTTTTCATGCAGGATTGCTCGCTCACATACATGGGCACAATAGCAATTGGGGAATTCAACCGGAAGTCCTTTATTCTTTAGAGGGCGCTAAAAGTGGTACAGGAAGCAGTAAAGTAAACACCAATTTGAGTTACTTAAATGTTCCGGTATTAGTACAATACATGTTTGACAATGGATTCAGAATTGAAGCCGGCCCACAGGTTGGATTTTTAATGAGCGCCAAGCAAAAAAGCGATAATGCTTCTCTTGATGTTAAAGACGGTTACAAAACCACAGCATTCTCGATCCCGGTTGGCGTGGGATACCTTACCCGCACTGGTTTAGGCTTTGATGCCCGTTATTCATTCGGACTTAGCGATCTTACAGATGCTGCTCCAAATGTTCATGGAAATAATTTCCAGTTCGGGATTTTTTATCAGTTCAGTGATCCGAAAATAAAAAAGTAATTTTCATTTTTACAAAATCAGTCAATCATTATTCATTTAATCGAATAATTATTGACTGATTTTTTTATTACTTTTCATCAATGAAAACAATCTTGTAACGATTGTATCTTTATCAAAAGTTATTAAATGCCAGCGAACTCTTCGAGGACTCCTCTTTTTGAAAGGATCAATGCTTTTCAGAAATTATTGATTTGCATAGCGCTTGGTGTGCTGGCTTTTTTTATTTTTCAAATAAAAGAAATTGATGCGCTCTCACATGTAATGATCGGCTGGAACACTTTTAGTTTATGTATGATCGTCATGAGCTGGATCACTTTTTATATCACCAACTCCAAACAAATACGTGCCCAGGCCAGTATACAGGATCCAAGCCGGGCTATTATCTTTATGATCGTTTTAATAGCCACCATCGCAAGTTTCCTCGCAGTTTTATTATTACTGGTTTCAAAAAAAGATGGAAATAATGGAGCAGAATACCGCATTCCCATAGCCATAATCGGGATGCTTTTTTCCTGGTTTTTAATTCATACTACTTTTGCTTTGAGATACGCGCATATCTATTATGGGGATCATGAAACAAAGCCTAATACACATGCTGCCGGGTTGAAATTTCCGGACGATGATAAACCGGAATATTTAGATTTTGCTTACTTCTCTTTTGTACTCGGCATGACTTTCCAGGTTTCCGATGTGCAGCTAACTTCAAAAAGATTTAGAAGATTAGTGATGTTTCATGGGCTTTTGTCGTTTGGCTTTAATACAGTAATGATCGCGCTTACTATCAATTTAGTAGCAGGATTTGGATAATAATGAGATCATTTATTTTTCAGATGGTAAACCCATCTTCTTTTCAGCCAACCAACTTTCCTTTACCAAATCAGCGACAATTTTATCAATCGGCAACGTTACATTTTCCGAAGAAAAATTTTCCAGGTCAATAAAACGAAAAGTTTCAATGGCTGATTTTTCGTTATAAACAGCTAACTGGCCTTCTGTAAAATCAAATTCTTTATGTGTCAATAAAAATTTTATTGGCTCAAGAGGTTTTACAAAATAATAAATAGAAATGATCTGATGAGCAGCATTGAAAGCGCTTTGCTGGTAATAGTCTGTGGTGTAAACATGATCGCCCACTTCAACATCCAACTCCATTTCTTCTCCAAATTCTCTCTTCAAGCAATCGCGTGTGCCTTCTCCCTGCTCCAGGCCGCCGCCGGGGAATTTGGTATAATATTGCCCACGGATGTATTCATCACTTACAAGAATCTGATCTTTCTCATTGATCAGAATTCCATAAACCCTGACATTGAACATGATTAACTTTTTAATTCTATTTCACCGCTAAACACAAAATTAGCTGGCCCCGATAACCAGATATTTTGAAATTCCGTATCACTTATTTTTTCAAATTCCACACTTAAATTACCGCCCCTTGTTTTTACATTTACGCTATTAAACCCATTATCATTGTGCGCAGAAATAAGTGCGGATGCGGTAACTCCTGTACCGCAACTAAGCGTTTCATTTTCCACGCCACGCTCATAAGTACGAACATAAATTTCATCGTCAGAGATGGTTTCAACAAAATTTACATTTACCCCTTTCTCTGCAAACTCTTTGCTGTTGCGAATCTTACGACCTTCTGTAAATACATCCATTGCCTCCACGTTCTTCACATATTTTACATAATGCGGCGAGCCTGTATTCAGCAAATAATAATTTAAAACAAAATCCACATCTTTTACATCGTTCATTTTTAAGCTTACTTCTTTATCAAAGTCTATCTCCGCTTCATGAACTCCATCCACGGCAGAAAAAATGTAATCCTTCTTTTTAATACCCAGTTGAGATGCAAATCTTATCATACACCTCCCTCCATTTCCACACATGCTCCCTTCTTTGCCATCAGCATTGTAATAAACCATTTCAAAATCGAAGCCTTCTTTGTTGTTCAAAAGCATTAATCCATCTGAGCCAATTCCAAAATGGCGGTCGCATAATTTTTTTACCTGTTCAGCAGTAATTCCATCATAAAGTTTTTGCCTGTTATCAAGCAAAATAAAATCGTTTCCGGCTCCCTGGTATTTATAAAATTCAATTTTCATTTGTTCTGTTTTTTTTAATTTCTTATCAATCAATTACCTGTAATAAAGTGTGCAGTAATTATTCAGAGTTATTTATTTTATAATTTTTCAACAATTATTCCCAATGATTTTACAATAAGTTTTTCTACAAGCGCTTCTCCATCGGCGCTAAAGTCTTTATGAATACGATTGGCCACAATAGCGCTCAGCGAAAGGCATTGATGACGCAAAGCCTTGCCCAGGCCATATATAGCCGATGTCTCCATTTCAAAATTGGTGATACGATGAGCACCGAATTCAAATTGCGTAAGCCGGTCAATCAAATTAGGATTAGAAATTCCAAGACGAAGCACCCTACCCTGAGGGCCATAAAATCCGGGACAGGTAACAGTAATTCCGTGATGATACCCATCTACAAAATGTTTGATAAGCGACATAGAAGCGCTGGCAATGTATGGGTAACTAAAGCGGTTGTGCAATTGCGTTTGTGTTACAAAAGATTGAATCAATTGTTTTTCCTCTTCATTATTTTCATGAAGATAAAAGTTCATTAAATTATCAATGCCCAGCCCATGTGTGCTGGCCACAAAACTGTCCACGGGAATATCAGCCTGCAAAGATCCGGAGGTGCCAATGCGGATAATATTCAATGGCTTCAATTCCTTGTTTATGGTTCTTGTGGAAAAATTGATGTTCACCAAAGCATCCAATTCATTCAAAACAATATCAATATTGTCGGGGCCAATACCGGTACTTACTACAGAAATTCTTTTGTTTCCGAGATAGCCAGTATGCGTTACAAATTCACGGTGTTGCCGCTGGATTTCTATTTTATCAAAATGCTTACTTACCTCTTTGACTCTGTCCGGATCGCCAACAGTAATAATATTTTCAGCAAGTTCTTCAGGTCTTACATCAAGGTGGTAAATGGCTCCGCGTGAATTAATAATCAGTTCAGATTCGGCAATGTGCTGCATGAATTATTTAAATTGTAAAATGATTTACGTGTTAATAATCCGGCAAAGTTAAATCAATACCAGCCAAACCAATTTTGCATTTTACAATTAAGAAATTCTAAAGAAATTTTTCCTTACTTTTGGCGCTTTAAAAAAGGTCCTGTGGCCGAGTGGTTAGGCAAAGCTCTGCAAAAGCTTCTACAGCGGTTCAAATCCGCTCGGGACCTCTGGAATAAGGATTACTGAAAAGTGATCCTTATTTATTTTTAGGTGGTGGATTCCTTCCTCTTAATCATTGAGTATTTTGAACCTATATACTTCTTTTACCTACATCATGCATTCATTCGCCAGGTAAAGAATGGACTCATAATTTTTATTGACTGCTTCAGACATTGCCATTTCGCAAGTCTTTGTAGAAGAATAATATCCTTCATAATCGGCAGATTTCACTTCCTGTGCTTCAAAGAAAGTAGCAGAAGCAGTTAGTTCCGGAAATAAAAATCCCCTGTCGCCCGCCATACCACAACAACCTGCTTGTACCGGAATGGTAACCCGATCGGCAAAATGTGTCGCAATGTTTTTGAATTTTATTTCTGTATTCATCTTTTTTAAAGAGCAAACAGGATGCAATACAATATTTTCTTTCTTTTGCTTTACCGTACATGCAGGCACCACCATATCATGCAAATAATCAACGCTGTCCAAAATATGCAGTTGATCAAACCTGGACTGATTGCTTAAAGAGAGAGCCGGACGAAGATGATGTAATGTATGGGCACAGGAACTGACATCTATTACCACAGGATACTTTCCATCATCTGTGCTTTGCCACAATTGCTCCACTATTTTATTAGCAGTAAAGCTATATGCATCACTAAAACCTTTCGAATTAAAGATCTGCCCGCAACAACTGCCCTGCATATTTTCGATCACTTTTACCTGTATCCCTGCTTTGGAAGAAACCTCGAAAAATGTTTCCATAATATTTTTTTTGCCGTTAACGGAATTACCCATTAACCTCGAAATACAGCTCGGGAAATAGACAATTGTGTGGGCATCAGTTACCCGAACAATCTGCTTCTTTTTTAAGATACTCAAATCCGGCGGAGATGGTATCTGCATGGTCCATAAAGGGAATGAGGGAATTACTTTCCTTACTACTTTGGTAAAGTTGGGCATCGTTTTCGGGCCAAATATACGGTTGGCTATTTTTCCTGTATTCAACGCCAGGCGTAAAATCCACACTGTTAATCCAAAATTCTTTGAAATTAGTAAGGCTGCATTTTTTGCAAAAGAAGAATGGTTTTCTCTTCTTAGCCGCTTCACCAGGTCACCGGTATTGATATCTACAGGACAAGCGCTGCCACAAAGTCCATCTACAGCACAGGTATCCAGTCCATCATATTGGTATTGCTGAAGCAAAGTCTTATAACTTTTGTGATCGCCCGCGGAATGCATCAAAGCCAATGCCCTTCTTGCCACAATCCTTCTCCTCGGCGTAAGGGTAACATCCCTGCTTGGGCATACGGGTTCACAAAATCCGCACTCAATACATTTATCCACTTCCGATTCCACAGAAGGAAGTTGTTTCAGATTTTTGATATGCGCCTGTTTATCATCGTTGATAATAACTCCCGGATTCAGCAACAAGGAAGGGTCTGCCGCCGATTTGATCCGCTTCATGATCTGGTAGGCATTCGCGCCCCATTCTGTTTCCACAAAAGGCGCCATATTCCTGCCCGTCCCATGTTCGGCCTTCAGGGTACCCTGAAATTTATTGACCACCAGTTGCACTACTTCACGCAGGAACCGGTCGTACCTATCTATTTCGGCAGGTGTATTGAAGGATTGGGTAATCACGAAATGTATATTGCCATCCTTTGCATGTCCGAATATAATTGCCTGATGATATTCATATTTTTTGAAAAGCTTCTGTAATTCGAGAATAGCATCTCCCATTGTCTCCAGCGGAAAGGCAATATCTTCCAGTATGACGGTG
>DATCWN010000551.1:0-2639 GCA_036566285.1 Hanamia sp. | reverse complement strand
AAGTGGAAGGGTGGTAAGGTGAGTGGATGGTGAATGGTTAATGGTGAATAGTGAATAAAAAGTTGGAAAGTTGATAAGTTGGAGAGTTGATAAGTTACCATTATGGATACCCGGCAAGATTGCATCGAAGCACGTTCTATTGATGAATTTTGAAAGAGAGATAGCGATTGGTACCGAAGGTCAGACCGCTATTTTCGGGAGAATAATACATTCCAGAGAGAAAACAAGGAGTAAGAAATAAAAACAAAAAATAAAAAGATTATGATCATAGACAGTTTATCGAACGCAAAAAAATATTCCTGCGTTCATCCATTATTTGCCAAAGCCTTTGAATATATAGCATCGCAAAACTTAGAAACGATTGAGTCCGGAAAATATGAAATCAGCGGCGATGAACTCAAGGCCATTGTTTCCAACAAACCTGGCAAGACGGTTGAGGAATCCACTGAAAAGTTTGAGTGCCACGATAAACATATAGACATCCAACTTTGCATAAAAGGAAAAGAAAAAATAGGCTGGAAGCCACGCCATACCTGCACTCAACAAAAAGGAGAATACAATCCCGAAAAAGATGTGGCATTCTTTAATGATGCGCCCGACATGTATTTTCAATTGACCGACGGCCAGTTTGCCATCTTCTTTCCGGAAGATGTACACGCCCCAATGATAGGTGAAGGGGAGATTAAAAAGATGGTGATTAAAGTGAAAATTTAATTGGCGCAAATACGTAAATAAATGAGCTGTTTTGGTTAAGCGATTTTTTTTATCTTCTCCATCCCCATTTCAAAAAATCCGGTAAAGCACGCGCCCAGGTGGGCACATCATGGCTACCATCTTTTAATTCCATATAGCGAATATCGGTTTCAGGATGGTAGCCTTTTTTTACCAATTCATTAATCAATGAAACGGTATCGTCAATAGAATCAATGATGCCGTTATTATTTCTATCTGCCACTTCATCTAATGTCCCGGTTTCAAAAAAGAATTTTAAACCCGGATGATAATTTCCTTTCCTGATTTCATTGTGTATAATCCTATGGTCTTCTTCTATAAAATCCGGGGCATCCTGCGAAACATTCCGCCACCATAAGGCACCACTGAACACACCCACTTTTGTAAATGCTTCTGCATGGTTCCATACAATATCAAGTGCACTTAATCCACCAAGAGAAAAACCACAAAATGATTTTTCAGCAAAAGAAGAAATGGAATATTCACTTTTTATAAAAGGAAGTAATTCTTCAAAAACAAAGCGGGTGTATAATGCAGCCTTTGCGCCTCTGCCTTTATAATCTAAAACATTGGCAGTTCCATATTCATTTTTCCTGTCGGGACCACAATGGATACCTACACAAAGCAATGGCTCAATTTCTTCTTTGGAATACAATTCATTAAGAATATTGTGAAAATCCATCGTTACTAAATCCTGCCCATCATTGATCAGCAGAAGATTTACTTCCTCTGAGTTCGGCAATATGTCGGGTGGAAAATAGAAATCAATAATTACTTCCCGCTCTAAAAATTTTGAAAAAATAATATGAGAATCAACGACAGTTTCAGTAAGGTTTTTCATTTTCATATAGCTTTCAAAAATAAGAAAATTAGGTACATTAAAACAGGGAAACTATTTTAGAGAAAAAAATATTCTATACTGCCTTGTTCATCCGTATTGGAAATGGCTTTGCAATTATTTCATGCTGCCGCAAATAAATTATTTATATTAGCCACTATACAATAAATTTAGGGCAGATATTTTGCTTTAAACATTTCCTCTAATTCAAAAAAGAATATTATGAAAAAGATCGGAATTTTATTTGGCAGAGAAAGAAGTTTCCCCGAAGCTTTCATTGAAAGAATCAATCAAAAAAAGATAAAAGAAATTATTGCGGAGCCGGTACATATTGATAAAGTAATGCAGGGAGAAAGCAGTGGCTATGCAGTAATCATTGACCGCATTTCACAGGATGTTCCTTTCTATCGCGCCTATTTAAAAAATGCAGCTTTGTGCGGAACGGCTGTTATTAATAATCCTTTTTGGTGGAGCTCCGATGAAAAATTTTTCAATAATTGCCTTGCTATAAAGATGAATGTTCCGGTACCAAAAACAGTGATCGTTCCTTCCAGTTCATTGCCTGCGGAAACTACAGATCAATCATTTTCTAATCTTGCTTATCCTTTGGATTGGGAAAGTATTTTTAATTACATCGGCTTTCCTGCGTACATGAAACCACATGCCGGCGGTGGATGGAAAAGCGTGTACAAAGTAAATAACGTGGATGATTTTTTTACCAAGCATGGGCAAACAGGAGAGTTGGTGATGATGCTACAGGAAGAAATTATTTTCGACGAATATTATCGTTGTTATTGTGTGGGTGGGAAATACGTTCACATAATGCCTTATGAGCCGCGCAATCCGCATCACCTTCGTTATGCGGCAGATTTTAAACCCGATCAAAAACGCGTAGAACTGATGACTGATATTGTATTGCGTATTTGTAATTATTTGGGCTATGATTTTAATACCGTTGAATTGGCGCTACGCGATGGAGTGCCTTATGCCATTGACTTTTGCAACCCTGCACCTGATGCGGAATTATCCAGTGTAGGCCAGGAAAACTTTGACTGGGTGGTGGAAGCCT
>DATCWN010000488.1:0-2566 GCA_036566285.1 Hanamia sp. | reverse complement strand
GAAACGTAAAGCCCAGGGAAAACCTACTACTTTTTATACAGCCTGCGTGGAAGAGTATCCGAATGGCTATACCTTTTCACCACCTGCAGAAAATGCATGGCTGGCATGGCATGCATCCAGGAAAGGATTGACAGGTTATCTATTCTGGGCTTTCAATACCTGGGTTGCCAATCCATTACAGGATGCCCGGTGGCGCCGTTATTCTGCAGGGATGCTTTTTCAGTTTTACCCGGGTCCCCGAACCTCTATCCGCTTTGAAAAGCTGATTGAAGGCATTCAGGATTTTGAAAAGGTGAGAATATTGAGGGAACAATTTACCAGGGAAGGGAAGATGGATAAGGTCCGCAAGCTCGATAAAATGTTATCGGCCTTTGAACTAGAAAATTTAAAAACCATACCGGCGGCAGATATGGTAACTAAAGCCAGGAACATTCTAAACCGGTTTTAAGCAGGTATGGTTCGCATTGCTACATGAAGAAGTTAAAGTTAATATTAGCCATTTGTTGTTGTGTGGGATTATTAAGTTTAGCCAATACTTTACCATCAAACCAAACAATTGGAGTTAGCCACACCTTAGCATATTTTAAAGAACATGCTGTACTGTTTGCCAATAGCACTGATTATCTCGAGCATACCATCAGCGAAATAAATACCAATGATTCGCAAAGTGTGGTGAAAGTAAAAGAGGCATTGATACAAGCACGGCTGCATTATAAGCAAATTGAGTTCTTCCTTAATTATTTTTTCAGCACCATCGCTTTAACATACAATGCGCCTGCAGCTATCGAAGTGGAGGAACCTTTTCTGGAATATCGCGAACCCACAGGGTTCCAGGTCATAGAAGCCATGCTGTTTGAAGAAGATCTGGCTGCGCAAAAAAAAGAGATGCTTGACCAGGCCAATCTCATTCATTCATCGGCCCGCGATCTTAATTCTTTATTATTTAATTTACCTATTACTGATAGCAAGATTTTGGAAAGTGTAAGGATCGAATTAATCAATACCAGTCTTTTGGGTATTGCGGGGTTCGACGCACCTGAATTAAAAACCGGAATTATTGAAGCAAAGCAAACGCTGACTACTATTCAAAATATTTTATCACCATTTTTATCTTCAAAAAATAATACATCAGATAGTGTAACTTACTATCTTGAAAAATCACTTGCCTTGGTTAGGGAAAATAGTGATTTTGATTCTTTCGACAGGCTTGGATTTCTTACCAAAGCTGCGCTGCCTCTTCAATATCATTTAGGCTTGCTCATCAGCGAAAAAGGATTGGCAATAAATACTACGGGTGTGCTTAATTACAATGCTCGCAATATTTTCAGCAGGGATGCCATTGATATCAATCCTGATTTAAAGGGCAATGCTGAAATGATTGATTTAGGAAAAAAACTGTTTTTTGAGAAGGCTCTTTCCGGAAATTTTAAACAAAATTGCGCTTCCTGCCATCGCCCTGAAAAGTACTTTGCCGACCAATTGCCAAAAAGCATTGCGATAGATGGCAAATCTACCGTTGCAAGAAATGCGCCTGGCTTATTTTATTCGGCATTGCAATACACTCAATTCTGGGACGGAAGGGCCAACAGCCTCGAAGAGCAAATAAAAACTGTTTTGCAGAATCCTCATGAAATGAATGCGGATCTAAAAACGGTGGTAGAACGGTTGAAAAATAATAAAGACTATAACTCTTCCTTCAAAAAAGCATTTCACGGCAATAGCGATAGTAGTATTAATATTCACAACCTTACTCTTTCGATTGCGGCTTTTTTAAAAACATTGTCACCTTTTAATTCATCCTTCGACCAGTATATACAAGGGAATAACAAGGCGCTTACTGAAAAGCAAATCAGGGGATTTAATTTGTTTATGGGAAAGGCTCAATGTGGTACCTGCCATTTTGCACCCGTCTTTAATGGCACCATCCCTCCTTTATTTAATAAAACCGATGTGGAAGTATTGGGAACTACAAAGAATACGGATTTTGAAAAACCCTTGTTAGATGCTGACAGTGGCCGTTTTTCTAAATACCCAATTCCGTATTACATGCGCGCTTTTAAAACTCCCACAGTGCGTAATGTAGAAAAAACTTTTCCCTACATGCACAATGGCGAATTTTCTACTCTCGAGGAAGTACTTGAATTTTATAACAAAGGCGGCGGCATTGGTTTAGGTTTGGAAGTACCGGTGCAAACCCTTTCTCCCAGGCCATTAGACTTAGATAGCTCCGAGGTGGGGGATATTATCGCATTTATGCATTCACTAACTGATAGTATGTATATCAAAAACTAAAACAGGATAGAATATGATAAACTCAACCCGTTATTTTATGATGAAAACAAACCGATATGGAGTATTGTTTTTACTTTTTTCATTCAAACTTTTATTGTTCAGCGATGTTTCTTTTGGACAAAAAAAACCGATGATTTTTCCTGTCCCTCAGAATGTGCAGTTAAAGGAAGGTAGGTTTGCAATAGACTCGTCTGCTTATATTTTATTATCGAAACCGGAAAATAAACAAGATGAATTTATAGCAAGATTATTTCAAAATGAATTGGTTGATAAA
>DATCWN010000213.1:0-14385 GCA_036566285.1 Hanamia sp. | reverse complement strand
AAATTCCAGCAAAGTGTCGTCTTCAATAAAGACTTCCAATTTATCGCCTGTAAATACTTCACCTACGCCTAAAGGCGTACCGGTAAAAATGATGTCACCTACATTGAGTGAATAGGATTTCGAAATGGAAGCAACAATTTTATCAAAATCATGAATCATTAATTCCGAATTGCCGAGCTGTACCATCTCCCTATTTTTATACAAACAGAAATTGATGTCATTCTTATTCCTGAATTCATGAATGGGTATCCAGTTACCAATAGCAGAAGAATGATCCCAGGCTTTGGCCTTTTCCCAGGGGGCTTCAATTCCATTCAATTCATCATGAATATTTATAGCAGTGAAACTGACACCAACTGTAATTGAGTCATAAAAATTTGATGCATTTTTTCCGTCAATATCTTTGCCATTTGCTGAAATCCTTAACGCAATTTCACTTTGAATGTATAATTTATTATCATCAAAATCCTCATATTTAAAAGCGGTATCCGGTAAAAGTAAAGCAGTTTGTGGCTTCACAAAAATAATAGGCTCACCAGAAATGACGCTTTCTCTTTCACGTTTATGCGCTAAATAATTTTGTTCTATGCAAAAAATGTTCATGAATGTTTAATTTATTTACTTTGATTTTAATTTTACTTCTTATAATAACTCACGAGGTTACAAAAATATCTTTCCTGTTTATCCGGAAAAAAATCTTTCAATTCCGGCGAAGCCACCCCATCATTAATTATTAATTCTTCATTCATAATTATCCTGGCTTCATCCCACAAACCGGCATCAATAAAAGATTGCAGTGTTTTGGCGCCACCTTCTACCAATACATTTTGTATGTTCATCTCAAAGAGAGAATTTAAAAATGATTGCAAAAAATTATCCTCTACAAACTTTATAAAAAGCCTGTTATTTCGTTCTTCATTTTTATAAAGATTGAAAATAATAGTTTCTGCTTCATCATTAAAAAGATTTAAAGTATCCGGTAATTTTAATTCTTTATCAATCACAATTCTTGTTGGATTTTTCCCCGGCCACCATCTTGAAGTTAAGAAAGGATTATCTTTTAAAGCAGTATTCGTTCCTACTAAAATCGAAGATTCTTCGCTACGCCATTTATGCACCAGCCGGTTGATATAATCATTACTAATTAAAATTCTTTCACCATCCGAGGAACCAATTTTTCCATTCGCACTTTGTGCCCATTTTAAAATTATATATGGCCTTCGTTTTTGATGAAATGTAAAAAAACGTTTATTCAAATCAACACATTCTTTTTCGAGAACACCTACTACCACTTCCACCCCGGATTCTTTCAGCTGCCGGATTCCTTTCCCTGAAACTTCTTTATAAATATCAGTACAGCCAATCAGTACTTTTTTTATTTTATGCGAAATAATGAGATTCGTGCATGGCGGCGTTTTTCCAAAGTGAGCACAAGGTTCCAATGAAACATACAAAGTACTTTTTTCAATGAACGGCTTATCTTCTTCTTTCACGCTGTTTACACAATTTACTTCCGCGTGTGCCTCGCCATATTTTTGATGATATCCTTCTCCAATAATTCTATTTTCAAAAACTAAAACTGCACCCACCATTGGGTTCGGAGCTACCTCTCCCAAACCTTGCTTCGCCAGTTGAATGCAGCGCTCCATATATTTTTCTTCACTCAAAACCTTATCATTTACAATTGGCTCACAAAATAATTAAGTTTGCGCTAATGACAACAACACAGGCATACAATGATTTTCAAAATCAACTGAAAAAAATTTATGATGAAAGAGAATCTGAAAATATCAGCGATTGGGTTTTTGAAAATGTAACAGGTCAAAAAAGATGGGAAAGAAGAAATAATCCTAACGAATTAAAAGAAGCATATTTCAATCAGTTACAAAATTATTTGCAACAGCTTTTGGTCCAAAAGCCGGTACAATATGTTTTGAATGAAGCCTGGTTTTATAAAATGAAATTTTTTGTAAATGAAAATGTGCTCATTCCCCGGCCGGAGACAGAGGAATTGGTTGAATGGATTATCAAGAATGTACGACGTACTACGTACGATGTACGATGTACTATTCTTGACATCGGTACGGGAAGCGGATGCATTCCTGTTTCATTAAAAAGAGAATTACACAATACAAATGTTACTGCTATTGATGTAAGCGAAAAAGCTTTGCAGGTTGCAAAAAAAAACGCAGAAAGCCTTAATGCGAAAATTGATTTTTTAAAAATTGATTTTTTGAATGAAAACAATTGGAAGGCACTTCCACAATTTGATATTATAGTAAGCAATCCGCCCTACATTCCTTTTCAGGAGAAAGAAAAATTAGCCAAAAATGTTACCGCTTTTGAACCCGGCATTGCATTATTTGTCGAGAATAAAAATCCTTTTATTTTTTATAAAAAAATATCGGCGTTTGCAAAAAGTCATTTAAAACAAAATGGAAAAATTTATGTGGAAGTACATGAAGAATATGCAGAAAACATAAAAACCATTTTTGAAAATGCAGGATTTATTTCTGAAATAAAAAAAGATATTTATGGAAAAGAAAGGATGGTAAGGGCCACATTTATTGAGAACTAACCGATGCAGATGTAGTAGCGCCAAGCTTTTTGGCCACCTGCATTACTTTCACAATATCGCCCCAGCTTACCAGAGAATCCGCATTAATAACTACCGCGGGTTTTACCAGGCTATCGCCGACCGGTAAACGGCCCCGTAAAATGGATTCCAGAGAATCAAAAGCAATTCTTTCCTGGCCAATAAAAATATCTTTGTTTTTATCAATACTTACAATCACGCTTTGCTTCGCCTTGGCTTCACTGGTAGCCCGCGGATTGTTCATTTTTATTACGTTAGGGTTGGCCATTGTAGAGATAATCAAAAAGAAGAACATCAGGATAAACAAGATATCATTCAATGGCCCTGTATCCAGTTCCGTATCATCACTTTTAAATCTTCTTCTGATACTCATTTCGTTTCCCTACTTTTTTGTTTCTTATTTTTTATTCTTTATTTCTTATTTCTACCGGGTCGGCTCCTGCAAAATATCCGCAAATTCCGCGCTGGCAATTTCCATTTTATTTTCAATTCTATTTATCTGAGCCGCAAGATAACTATGACCAATATACGCTAATATACCAATGATCAAACCAGTAGCGGAAGTGATCATTTTTATATAAATACCATCGGCAATGGTGTTGGGAGTGTATTCAGTACTCATCGCAATTCCTTTGAACAAAGCAAGCATCCCAATGATAGTTCCCAGGAAGCCAAACAGCGGCGCAATACGGGCTACAATGGAAATGATAGAAAGATTTTTTTCCAATTTGTATAGTTCCAGCGCACCCACATTATCCATACTTTTTTCAATGGCATCAATGGGCTTGCCAATACGCTGAATGCCTTTATCAATAATTCGGGCAACAGGGTTTTCATTATTTTTTGAAAAACTTCTTGCGGCAGCTACATTCCCATTTACCACATGGTCACGAATAATGCGCATAAAATTATTATCAACCTTAGCGGCTCTGTTAATGGCAATCAACCGTTCAAAAAAGAAATAAAGTGCGCCAACAAAAAGGACACCCAACGGTATCATTAATACACCGCCGCTTACAAGAATTTCCCAAAAATTTTGAATTTTTGGTGCAGTAGTATGGGTAAGTGCACTCGAATCTACCTGCAGAAAAAATAAATCCATTTAGATTAGGTTTGTGGACAAATGTAAAAAGTAATTTGATAAATGTAAGACGCCATAAAATGGAATAGCAAACTTTAACTTAATTGTTAAAGATCTTCCGCACGATAAATTTTTTCATTTGAAAATGCCGGGAAACATACACTCCGATATTCACATGCCTCTTCAAAGATGGGATTATTTGTTTATGCTTAGAAACTTTTGCTGAATAATATTGTCATGTGTCTTCAAAAGAAGTAAGCAGCTAAGCTACTCAACCCTACGAATTAGGGTTTGTTTTTTCTTCCCAAATCATACATAAATGCACAATGGTTTCCGCGGCTTTCGCCATATCATTCACGCCTATCCATTCCTGCTTTGAATGAATGCCCTGCATGCCGGTGAACAAATTAGGACAAGGTAATCCCATATAACTCAACCTGCTGCCATCGGTACCGCCGCGAATACTTTCCGTTGTTACATCAAGCCCCGCTCGGTTAATGGCTTCTGCAGCGTAGGCTGTTACCTGTGGGTTTTTATTAAGAATCTTTTTCATGTTGCGGTATTGCTCATGAACAGAAAACTCCATAGTGGCGCCTAAATAATGACTAACCACATTCTCTGCAATTTTTTTTAACCTCTCACCATGCTCCTTTAATTTTTCATCATCAAAATCTCTTACAATAAATTCAAGGGTTGCTTTCTCTGCAATTCCATCAAAACGAATTGGATGAACAAAGCCTTCTTTTTTTTCTGTAGCTTCCGGCGCCCATTCGCTGGTGGGCAATGCGTGTAAAATCTCTCCGGCAATCTTTAAAGCATTCACTAATTTATTTTTTGCATAACCAGGATGCGCAATAACACCATTAATAATAATCGTGGCTCCATCAGCACTAAAGGTTTCATCTTCGAGGCTTCCCGCTTCACCGCCATCCAGTGTGTACCCAAATTGAGCGCCTAACTTTTGCATATCCAACTTTGCAGTTCCTTGTCCTATTTCTTCATCAGGAGTAAAGAGGATTTTTATTTCCCCATGTTTTAAATCAGGATTTTTCATTAGAAATTCTGCTGCCTGCATGATGGCTGCCACACCGCTTTTATCATCGGCGCCCAAGAGCGTACTGCCGCTGGCGGTAATAACATCAGCGCCAATGTGTTCCTTTAAATAAGGATGATTAACAGTTGATAGTATTTGCGTTTTATCATCAGGTAAAACGATATCTTCTCCATCATAATTTTTATGAAGAATAGGTTTTACATTGGTACCGCTGCAATCGGGCGCTGTATCCACATGGCTACAAAAACAAATTATGGGCACATTTTTTTTATCAGAATTAGATGGAATTGTTGCATACACATAACCGTTAGTATCCATTTCAGCATCCGTAATTCTTATTTGTTTTAATTCTTCAACAAGAATTTTGCTTAAATCTTTTTGTTTTTCGGTTGATGGATGAGTACCACTTTGCGGATCGCTTTGGGTATCTATTTGTACGTAACGCATGAAACGGTTTGCGATGGAATCTTTATTAATTACAATCATTGGAAATTGTTTTATTATTCACAAAGTAAGAAAGAATGAATTAATTTTTTTTGCTTATTGAAACATCCAATTAGTAAATAGTTTTCTTAGTCTCCTCCTTTTGGGGAGGCCGTAATTTTTTCCAATACAAAATAAACTATCGGGCAAAAAGTAGCATTCTTCAAAGTAATCGCGGGCCTTTTTAATAATACATCTTCATCAGTGTAAGGAAACCGGTGACAGTCAGATGGACGCTCATCATAAATATTGCAATAATTATCCTCGCCCAAAAAAGGGCATGGAGAAGATTTGGTTACATAATCTCCATCTTCATCAAGCCGTAAATAGGTTTCTATGAAAGCGCCTTCCTTCATTTTTAAATGCTTGGAAATACGTTTAATATCAGGAGTTTTAAACCTGGGAGAATAATTTCTACAGCAATTAGCGCATTGCAAACAATCAATTTTTTTAAAAGCCTCTTCATGCAGGGTAGGCAATTGTTTAAGCACTTTATTTTTATCCGCCCTTTTTAAAAAATTTTTATATTTTTTCTGATTTTCTATTGACTTCTTTTCCCAATTATGCAAAACGTCTTCCTTCATTTTGTAAAGATACATTTTGGGCGAAACTTGTTAATTATGGTAATCTATAAATAACATTCTGAATTGTAACTTTGCGCCCTCATTTACAATTGACCGGTAAAAAAGAAAGTTGGTTTGCCGGAAAATAAATATAAAAAGTATGAACCTTTTTGAAAAACAAGCCGCTGAATTTACCTCACGGCATATCGGCCCGGATGAATTGGAAACCAAGGAAATGCTTACTGTCATTGGCGTTAATTCATTAGATGAGTTGGTTGATAAAACGATTCCTTCAGGAATAAGGCTCACAAAAAAACTGGATATCGCTGAGCCCATGAGTGAATTTGAATACCTGGCGGAATTAAAAAATATTGCCAATAAAAATAAAATTTTTAAATCGTACATAGGCCAGGGATATTACGACACTATCGTTCCTTCCGTTATTTTAAGAAACCTTTTTGAAAATCCGGGATGGTACACGCAATACACGCCTTACCAGGCGGAGATTGCTCAAGGCCGTTTGGAAAGTTTGCTGAATTTTCAAACAATGGTAAGCGACTTAACCGCTTTGCCCATTGCCAATGCAAGTTTGCTGGATGAAGGAACCGCGGCTGCGGAAGCCATGGCGATGCTTTTTAACCATAAAAATAAAAACACAGACCACATTACTTCAGGAAAGTTTTTTGTGGATGAAAAAATATTTAAACAAACCAAAGACATCATCATCACCCGGGCAAAACCGGTGGGTATTGAATTGGTCTTTGGAAACTTTAAAGATGCCCAATTAGATGAATCCTTCTTTGGCGCCATTGTTCAATATCCCGACAGCGAAGGAAGCATTGAAGACCATAGAAATTTTATTGAAAACGCGCACAAGGTAAATGCGCAGGTGGTGATGGCGACTGATTTATTAGCGCTTACTTTATTAACTCCTCCCGGCGAATTGGGTGCGGATGTGGCCATCGGTTCTTCACAAAGATTTGGAGTACCCATGGGCTTCGGCGGCCCTCATGCTGCATTTTTTGCAACCAAAGATGAATTCAAAAGAAACATTCCCGGAAGAATCATCGGGGTAAGTGTGGATGAGCAAAACAACCGTGCGCTTCGTATGGCTTTGCAAACAAGAGAACAACATATTCGCCGTGAAAAAGCAACCTCCAACATTTGTACCGCACAGGCCTTGCTGGCAAATATGGCCGCGATGTATGCCGTATTTCATGGCCCGGAAGGATTGAAAAACATTGCCCACAGAATTGCTTTATTGACCTCAGTTCTCGCAAAACATTTGCAGGAGAACGGATATGAATTAGTGAACAAAAATCATTTTGACACCGTTACTTTTAAAATAAATAATGCGGAAAAAATAAAAGAAACTTCACAACAGCATGAAATGAATTTTCATTTCCCTTCTGAAAATTTAGTAACCATCTCTTTGGATGAAACCACTACCCAATCTGATGTGTTGAATATTTTAAGTGTGTTCAATTCTGCAAAAGATATTGACACAACCAGCTTTGAGAATGAAGCAGATTTAAAAAATATTCCAGCACCTCTGAACAGAACTTCCGCTTTTTTACTGCATCCCGTTTTCAATAAGTATCACAGTGAAACAGAGATGATGCGCTATTTAAAGAGATTAGAAAATAAAGATTTGTCCCTGGCTCACTCTATGATTTCGCTGGGTTCCTGTACGATGAAACTAAACGCCGCAACAGAATTAATTCCGGTAAGCTGGTCGCATTTCAGCAAGATCCATCCCTTTGCTCCTTCCAGCCAAACAGAAGGCTACCAATATATTATTAAAGACCTTGAAAAATTATTGTGTGCCATTACCGGGTTTTCGGCATGTAGCCTGCAGCCTAATAGTGGCGCCCAGGGCGAGTTTTCGGGGTTGCTTTCTATAAGAAGGTATTTTGAAAGCAAAAATGAAACGCATAGAAACGTAATTCTGATTCCTATTTCCGCACATGGCACCAACCCTGCAAGCGCTGTGATGGCGGGCTTTAAAGTAGTAGTAACCAAATGTGACGATGAAGGAAATATAGACATCGCCGATTTGAAAATGCAGGCAGAAAAAAATAAAAATTCATTGGCAGGATTGATGGTAACCTATCCGAGTACACATGGTGTATTTGAAGAAGGCATAGTAGAAATCTGCCACATTGTTCATGAAAATGGCGGCCTGGTTTATATGGATGGCGCTAACATGAATGCGCAGGTAGGGTTAACCTCGCCAGGATTTATCGGCGCGGATGTTTGTCATTTGAATTTGCATAAAACTTTTGCCATACCGCATGGGGGCGGTGGGCCGGGCATGGGGCCTATTTGTGTGAATGAAAAATTAGCGCCATTCTTACCGGGAAAAAATAATGAAGGAACCGTTAGCGCTGCGCAGTATGGCTCCGCAAGTATTCTATTGATAAGCTATGCTTACATAAAAATGTTAGGAGAAAGTGGCTTGAAGAAAGCAACCGAATATGCGATACTCAATGCGAATTATATGAAGTCTCGTTTGAAAAATAATTTCAAAATATTATTTACCGGAAAAGAAGGCACGTGCGCACATGAATTCATTGTTGACCTGCGCCCTTTTAAAACAAGCGCCGGCATAGAAGCAGAAGATGTAGCCAAAAGGCTGATGGATTATGGCTTTCATGCGCCTACGCTCAGTTTCCCTGTACCCGGAACCATTATGATAGAACCCACTGAAAGCGAAAATAAACAAGAGCTCGACCGCTTTTGCAACGCATTGGATTCTATTTATGAAGAAATAAAAAGCATTGAAAGCGGCGAAGCCGATACAAAAGACAATGTGCTAAAAAATTCGCCGCACACCCTGGCCGTAATTACCGAAGACGAATGGAAACATTCTTACTCCCGCAGCCAAGCCGCATTTCCATTACCTTATCTGAAAGAAAATAAATTCTGGCCAACAGTAAGCAGAGTGAATAATACTTATGGCGACAGGAATTTAATTTGTACCTGCGAGCCGGTGGAGAGTTATGTAGAGGTAGAGGAGTGAAATAAAGGGGTACTTTTTATACCGTAAATTCCATAAAAATCTATGTAGATTTGAATCCTTTCTTATTTGTATGGACAGACTTAAATTATATGCATCTGATATAGCCGAACTTTGTAAAAATCACAAGGTGAAAAGGTTGTATGTTTTTGGTTCTGTTTTGAAAGACAAATTCAATAATCAAAGCGACATTGATCTGATCGTTGACTTTGAAAATATGGATGTGGAAGATTATGCCGACAATTATTTCGATTTCAAATTTGCCTTACAGGATATTTTGAAGCGGCCTGTTGATTTATTGGAAGAAAAGGCTATAAAAAATCCGTATTTCAGAAAGTCCGTAAACCAACAAAGACAGCTTCTTTATGGATAATGATATAAAAGCATGGCTGTACGATATTCTAAACGCAATTGTAGAGATTGAAAGTTTTTTTAGTAACAGACACAAAAAGTTTGAAATATACCAAAACGACTTGCGAACCAAACGGGCCGTTGAAAGAAATATTGAAATCATTGGCGAAGCATTGAGTCGCATTTTAAACCGTGATAAAACAATTATAATTACCAATTCAAGAAAAATCGTTGACACAAGGAATAGAATTATTCATGGTTACGATTCCGTTTCTGATGATATAATCTGGGGAATTATAATAAACCATCTTGCTATTTTAAAGGCCGAAATTGAAGAATTATTAGGAGAGGTTATTTGAATGAAAATAAATTTTAACCAACCGTGAGCTGCGTGAGTAATACTTATGGCGACAGGAGTTTGATTTGTACTTGTGGGCGGGTGGAGAGTTGGGTGGAGGTGAAAAGGGAATTTAATCGTTTGGGATAAAATAAATCACTTCTTGGGATTGCCATTGTACTTAATGCAATGAAGAGATTCTGTAAATAAGCAAAAGATAAATTCTTCATCCATTCTTCATTTAATTCTCTTTAGTTTCAACAAGCTTACTCAAATAAGTTTTTAATTACCTTCCCTTATTGAAAGAAGTTTTAAACAAACTCTTTATGTACGATGTCATCATAATTGGCGGAGGCGCGACAGGATTAATGGCTGCAAAAATATTATCAGCCAATCATAAGGTATTGGTGCTGGAAGCAAAAGACCGGTTGGGTGGCCGCATTTATCCCGTAAACAGTTTTTCATTTCCTGCGGAAGGCGGCGCCGAATTTATTCACGGGAATTTAAAAACAACTTTCGGCTTATTAAAAGAGGCTCATCTCAACAAAGAAAAAATAAAGGGAACATTTTGCAAAGTAGAAAAAGGTAAATGGTATGCAGACAATCATCTTGTTCCCGGCTGGGAACTATTGATACAAAGAATGAAAGATTGTAAAAAAGATGTTAGCATTCATGATTTTCTGGACATCTCTTTTAAAGAAAAAAAATTCGATGCGCTAAAAAAATATTTTACAAAATACATCGAAGGTTATGACGCTGCAAATCCTGTAAACACAAGTGTTTTTGCAATCAGAAAAGAAATGGAAGCCGGAGATGCACCCCAATACAGGCCAGAACCTGGTTATTATTCTTTGGCTGATTATTTGAAAGAAGCCTGTGTCAAAAATGGAGCTTCTATTAGAATAAATGAACCCGTAATAAAATTATCGCGGAATAAAAACATCGAAATATTTACTTCTCAAAAAAAATATTTTTGTAAAAAAGTTATTTGCGCAGTTCCTCTCGGAGTTTTACAATCTACCCAAAAGCAAAAGAGCTTTATTGATTTTCCTGATTTTCTGAAAGGCCATTTAAACGCAGCAAAAAAAATAGGCAATGGCCCCGTTATTAAATTCTTATTGGAATTTGATAAAGCCTTCTGGTTTGATAAAAACTTTTTAAAAGATAAAAATATCCAAGCCCCATCTTACTTGTTTACAGATACTGCAATTCCAACATGGTGGACACAATATCCCTCCCAGGAACCCTTGCTTACCGGCTGGATCGCAGGCCCTTCTTCTTACAAAATGAGAAATTATTCAACGAAAAAATTCAAACAAATTGTTCTTGAATCTCTTTCCTTAGTTTTTACCTTACCCGTTGATGACCTGCAAAAGCGTCTGAAAAATTTCAGGGTGGTTAACTGGATTAATCAAGCTTATATTTTAGGTGGTTATTCTTACCCAACCCTGCAAACAACAAAGGCCCGAAAGATTTTGCAAAAGCCTTTTGATAACGCCTTTTATTTTGCCGGTGAATATGTTCCCAAAAATTCTTCCTCAACCGTTGATGCAGCACTGCTAAGTGGGAAATTAGTTGCCGAACAAATAGTAAAGGGCAATTAAAAACGGAGATGAATTTCTCCTGCCCTTATTTCTTTATCCTTGCCATAATCAAATAAAGGTTTTTAAACTTTAAACATAGAGAATTATTTTAGGAAAGCCTATCCACAAACACAACCTGCTCCTCTTTCAACAAGGGCAATCCTTTAAAACGTAGTATCACATTGGCCACCGTAGCCACATCTTTTTCACAATAAATGGAAATGCGTTCCAGGTTTTTTTCTTTCCAATAAACATCACCTACCTGGCTTCCGTCAATGTCATCTTTGGGCGAAGGAACTCCTAACACAGCAGCCAATAATTTTAAGGATGTATAATGTTTGTAATCGCCGAAACGCCATAGGTGCAAAGTGTCCAACACCGGAGTTTCCCAGGGTTTCATATTTTGGAAATCAACGTAAGGAGGAATAGCAATTCCGTTTATAAGCATTCTTCTGCATAAAAAAGGCACATCAAATTCTTTGATATTATGGCCTGTAAAAATCCATTGTTTGTTGCTGTGCATTTGTTTCAGCGTTGCAATAAATTGATTTAAAATTTCTTCTTCATTCTCAGAGCACAAAGATTTTATTCTCAACTGCCATTCGTTATTTTCTTTTTTAAAATAACCGAAACTGATGCAAGCGACTTTGGCAAACTCCGCAAGAATTGCGGCGCGTATGGGATAATATTCTTCAGGGGTAACATTTGGCGGCAGGCTTTTACTAATTTTCTCTGTCCACAATTCTTTCCATTCCTCATCCAATAAATGAAAATCGGCTTTACCCGAAACCGTTTCAATATCTATAAGAAATAAATTCTCTAAAGGTATTTGCGACATAAAGAAAAAGTTTGACTAAATGAATTTACAAAAAAACCCGTTATTGAAACGGGTTGAAAATTGATGAGTAGAATAATTCTATTAAAAAGTAACACCCGCAAAAATGGTGAAGGCCTGACTTTTCCATTTTTCACTATTATCAATATCATTTAAATTGGAAAGGCCTATTTCATAACGTGCACCCAGATTGATAAAAGGAATTTGTATCCAAAGCCCGCCAACTGCGGACCAATCACCCTTCTTAAATATGTCGCGATTGTCTATTAAGCTGTCAACACTTTGTTTCAGCAAACCACCAACCTGCGGGCCTAATTGCAGTTTCACTCTTTTGCTTGGGCCGATATTTATGTTTAATAATAAAGGCACTTTTAAATAATTCAGTTTCGCTTTCTTTTGGCTTCCATCTCTGAAAAGGTCATCATATACATCAGAGGCATCGTCGGAAAATTCGGAAGAAGATTGTACAAAATTTACTTCCGGTTGGAATCCAAAAGTTTTTGAAAAATTAAATTGCATGAAACCACCAAGCAGATAATTATAATTAAATCCCGATTGATACGATTGCCCCGTTATTTTATTAATGTTCACTCCCGCCTTGGCTCCCACCCTAAAAAAGTTTTCATGGTCGGCATTAGGATCGAATTTTTTTTGTGAAAAAGCATGCAAGGAAAGAAACATCAGCGAGGCTAAAAAAAAATTTTTCATTGAGGTTTGGAGGTTAGATTTTGAATTCAATATTAAAGACAAAGAATTTCAAACAGATAAATTTAATTGAGAAACATTTCATAAAAACGTATTGGTAATTACTTAACGCTTTTAATTGCGCTTTGCAGCTCAATTCCAAAAAATATTTTCAAATCTAATCGGATGATCTTTATATTTGCGCACCAAAGGGGGATTAGCTCATCTGGTAGAGCGCAAGCATGGCATGTTTGAGGTGATCGGTTCGAGTCCGATATCCTCCACAAAAAAGCCGGTCAATGACCGGTTTTTTTTATAATTTAATCACCCCAAATTTCTTCTTTTCCTTCCAGCCAAAGTTTTACCAAACGGTTAGAAACCGATTTCGGCCGCTCCAGTGGCATGCCCAGAGCCCTGTCCCAGCAAAGGCTTGCTAATACGCCTAACGACCTTGCCACACCAAATAAAACGGTATAAAATTCATATTCTACCATGCCGTAATGCACGAGCAAAGCGCCACTATGCGCATCTACATTGGGCCACGGATTTTTTATTTTGGCAATAGATTGTAAAATAGGCGGAACGGTTTCATAAATATTCCAAACGGTTTGTACCAGTGGATCGTCGGGCATGTGTTTTTTTCCAAATTCCATTTGCGCTTCAAAACGCGGATCCGTTTTGCGAAGCACTGCATGTCCATAACCGGGAACCACCTTGCCTTCTGAAAGTGTTTTTTTCACATATTCTGCTATCTGATCTTTTGTTGGAAGATCGTTGCCAATTTCCTTTCTCATTTCATAAATCCATTTGATCACTTCCTGGTTGGCAAGTCCGTGAAGCGGCCCTGCCAGGCCATTCATTCCTGCAGCATAAGCAAGGTAAGGATCACTTAATGCAGAACCTACCAAATGAGTAGTATGTGCAGATACATTTCCGCCCTCATGATCGGAATGTATCGTCATGTATAAACGCATTAGCTCACGAAAGCTTTCACCTTCATAGCCAAGCATATGAGCGAAGTTGCCGGCCCAATCCAATAATCCATTGGGCTGTATATGCTTTCCGCCTTTGTACTTACGGCGATAGATATACGCAGCTATCCTTGGAAGACGGGCTATCAAGTCCATAGCATCATCAAATGTGGCTTCCCAATAATCTTTCTTACTCATGCCTTTTGCATACTTTCTCGCAAACTCACTCTCCGTTTGTAGCGCCATAATACCCACCACAAACTGCGTCATCGGATGTGCAGTCTCAGGTAAAGATTCAATGGTATCAAATACATAATTAGGCACATGGCTTCTGCGTTGCCATACGCTGCTCATGTGTTGCGCATCTTCATCAGTAGGCAATTCTCCTACCAGCATCAAATAAAATAATCCTTCGGGCAATGGTTCATTTCCTCCTTCTGCTTTGGGGAGTTTTTCCTGTAATTCAGGAATAGAATATCCGCGAAAACGAATGCCATCCTGCGCATCAAGAAGTGAAGTTTCCGTTACCAATCCTGTAATACCACGCATTCCCTGGTAAATCTGCGACAACTTTACTTCACCAATTATTTTGTCACCATGTTCTTTTAATATACCTTTTACTTCCGCAGAAAGCACATCTGCCTTCGCCTTAAATTTGTCTTTAACAACTCCCATAATAGAAAATATTTTTTAAAATCGTGATTGATTTGCAATAGCCCTAAAGTTAATCATAGAGCAAATGTTAAACAAAAGAAATATTAAAACCTGTTACGGAAAGAGGCTTTGAACGCGTCAGAATTATTTGGAAGCTCTTCTATATAAATACCA
>DATCWN010000424.1:0-5483 GCA_036566285.1 Hanamia sp. | reverse complement strand
TTTTAAAAATTTGTGATTTTTATTTTTCTATAATCATATCACCCTTTCTAGGTTTTAATCTTTAAAATTTTGTGATTTTATTTCTCTATAATATCATATTACCTTTCTTCCAAAGGGACTGCACAAAAACCTTTTTGGTTTGGGAGTGATGTTCCCACGAAACCAAGAAGTTTTATTGGAGGTTTGCTTAAGGGAGAGATTGCGCAAAAACTTCTTGGTTTGGGTATTGTTAAACGTAAGCTGCCATTTTAGTCGGGACCTTTACCTATTGACAAAAACACTTAAATTTGAATTATGGAAATGAAAGTACAAGTCCCATTTCAGCAGCTTTTAACCATCGTTAAAACCCTGACACCAAGCCAAAAAGCTAAGTTACGTGAGGAATTAAACGAAGAAGAAACTGAAATCAAAAATCAAGATGACTTTATAGAGTTTCTCTTAAGCGGCCCCGTTTATAGTGATAAAGACATACAAACCATTGAAGAAAATAGAAAAAGCATCGCAAAATGGCGGACAAAAAGTTAATGGTTGACACGTCACTTCTTATTGATTATTTTCGAAAGACTGACAAACAAAAAGCAAGATTGGTTTCTCACTTTAAGAATTATGGAAAACTCTATATTTCAAGTATAACAGAATTTGAAGTGATTAATGGAGCAAAACCCTCACACATTGAATTTTGGGACAGGATGTTGCCCAGCTTTTTAGTCCTTGACTTTGACAGTAAAGCTGCACGACAAGCAGCAATAATAACTTCACAACTAAAAGCAAAGCGTAAAAGCATTGATAAACCAGACCTTTTCATAGCCGCGACTGCCATATCAAATGGTTTGACATTTGACACTTTAAACGTAAAACACTTCATTCATATTGACAGTTTACTTATGCTGGCCAAATAAAAACGGCGGCTTACATCGGTTTGCTATGGAAACTTTTTAAAATAGCATCTCCTAATTAAACAAATGTCCAAGTTACTTCTTTCGTTACTTTTTACTTTTTTGCTTGGTTGTAATCCATCAACGTCGGTTAAGTTTAACACAGCTCCAAAATCCAATCAAATATCAGAACAAAGTGACCACGGGATATTAGGAGAAAAAAATGCAAAAGAACAATTAAACGAAGCTTTAAAAGATAAAGGTCAGAAGTATACTTTCGATACGTTAATTAAAAATTCAGCAACTGCAGTCGCTATAGCTGAACCCATATTATTTGAAGTGTACGGTAGAAAGCAGATAATCGAAGAGAGACCTTATGAAATCTATTTGATTAATGGATATTGGTATATTTCAGGAACAATTCCAAAAGGATGGAAAGGTGGAGGATTTGAGATGATATTCAGTGCCAAAGACGGAAAGATTATTAGGTTAACTCATTATAAATAAATTAACCATGCGTTAATTAGCATAAGTTGAGGATTACATTCTCCTTAGTTCACAACATTTTGGATGTACTAAATAAAAATATTACTTTGAACTTTGATAGATGGCTTTACGCAACCCGGCAACCTGCTTATCATCCGAAAGGAAACAATAGATTGGGAAAATGGGTTGCGTGTAATTTAGAAATACAAACGTAGGCTGTTACTTAAACTAACATTAATGGTAACCTTAGACATTACAAAAGAGCAGTATTCTAAAATGCCGGACGAAGAACTAATTCGCTTTGCAAAAAATGAATCTCAACATCTCACGATTGAATCATTTCGTTTGTTACTTTCAGAATTTGAAAATCGGAATCTTGATATTGGAATACTTGAATTGGTTGAAACAGACAAAGAATTATCGAAACTAAATAAACAATCATCCTTTGAACAAAAAACTGCTCAGGAATTCGAACAATCCATACTTGAATATGCATTAACCGAGAAAGGAAAGGGCACACCCAATATTGATATTTATAACGGATTGCTACAAAAAGGTCTTAATGAAGAATATGCTTTCATGTTTATACAGACTTTAAGTTGGAAAGCAAAATCTTTGATTGATTAGTTATGATACATAACATAAACAAAATACATTTACCTTAATTACTTATTCGCCAGCGCATTTTTTTCAGAAAGAACCTTTTCATTTTTTATCAGAAAATAAAATGACAAAAACCAATCCCTTTCCTTTTACCGGACTTACAGAAGAAGAAGTAAATCATTTCAGGAAAAATTTTGGCATCAATAAAATTGAAATAAATTCCAAAAGCCCCTTCTGGCATTCTTTGAAAGATGCGGTTACTGAACCAATGTTTATTTTGTTGGTTGCGGCGGCTGTCATCTATTTTATTTTAGGCGAATTTTCTGACGCTTGGTTTATGTCAGGCGCTATTATTTTGGTTTCTGCCATTTCTATTTACCAGGATAACAGGAGCCAAAATGCGTTGAATTCATTAAAAGAATTTACCCAACCACATGCAACGGTTATCAGGAATAACCAAGTTGTTCATTTGTTATCAGAAGAAATTGTAGTTGGAGATTATGTCGTTGTTTCAGAAGGAGAACTGGTTCCCGCTGATGGCATGATAAAACAATTGAATGATTTTTCAGTGAATGAATCCATTCTTACCGGTGAATCTTTTAGTGTAACAAAAGATATGGATTCAAAAGAAAACAATAATCTCTATAGTGGAACCCTGGCTGAATCCGGACAATGTGTTTTTGAAGTTTCAGCCATAGGAGAACAAACGAAGCTGGGGCAATTAGGAAAATCCATTCAAAAAATTCAGAAAGAAAAAACGCCTTTACAAAAGCAAATCAACACTTTCGTAAAATGGATGGCGCTGGCGGGAGGTATTATTTTTCTCATTATTTGGGGCATCAACTATTTTCAATCACGCGATATTTTAGATAGTCTATTGAAAGGCTTAACGATTGCGATGTCGGTTTTGCCGGAAGAAATTCCTGTTGCATTGGCAACTTTTATGGCGTTGGGTGCATGGCGATTAATGAAGATGGGCATTATTGTAAAAGAAACATCAACGGTGGAGGCGTTGGGTGCGGCAACTGTTTTGTGTACCGATAAAACAGGCACTATAACTGAAAACAGGATGGAATTATATAAGCTGTATGATTTTATCGCTGATAAAACACTAACCAAAGAGAACTGGAAAAATGCATCCGCACAAAACCTGATTAGCGCGGCCATGTGGTCCAGCGAAATTGTTCCATTTGATTCGATGGAAAAAGCCATTCATCAGGCTTATTCTGAAAATCTTCCCAAAGATTTGCGACCTGATTTTAAAATGAGTCACGAATATCCATTGGATGGCAAACCACCGATGATGACCCACATTTTTGAAAATAAAAATGGAGAAAGAATCATCGCGGTAAAAGGCGCGCCGGAAGCAATCTTACATTCATCTTTATTGAATAATGCAGAAAAGGGAAAAGTAAATGCCTGTTTAATATCCTTTGCCAAAGAGGGCTTGCGCGTATTGGGCGTGGGAATTATTGATTATGAAGGAAATGATTTCCCCAAAACCCAACAGGAATTTTCAATAAACTTTTTAGGGTTAATTGGATTTTATGACCCGCCTAAAAAGAATATCGCTCATGTTTTCAAACAGCTTTATGATGCAGGAATAAAATTAAAAATCATTACCGGTGACAATCCTGTTACAACCGCAGCCATTGCCAAACAAGCTCATTTCCGGGGATACGAAAAGACGATCACAAGCACGGAATTATTACAATTAAATGAAACCGATTTTGATAAAGCGGTGATTGAAAATAACCTTTTTACCAGAATGTTTCCAGAGGTGAAATTAAAGATCATTAAAAGTCTAAAACGACAAAATCATATTGTGGGAATGACGGGAGATGGCGTCAACGATGGACCTGCTTTGAAAGCGGCTAACATTGGAATCGCTATGGGAAAACGTGGTTCTGAAATTGCCAAAGAAGCGTCCTCATTAATTTTGACAGATGATGATTTTGGGAAAATGGTGGATGCCGTAGCCATGGGAAGAAAGATTTATACCAACCTTAAAAAAGCCATTCAATACATTATTTCCATTCACATTCCTATTATTTTAACGGTAGTGTTGCCTTTAGTTTTAGGCTGGATGTATCCTACGATATTTACACCGGTGCATGTTATTTTTCTAGAATTGATTATGGGGCCCACCTGCTCTATTGTTTATGAAAATGAACCTTTGGAAAAGAATAGCATGTTGCAAAAACCACGACCAATTACCAATACTTTTTTCAACTTGAAAGAATTAAGTCTCAGTATTTTTCAAGGCCTGGCAATTACTGCGGGAACCCTCTTTATGTACCAGCTTGCCGTTCAAAAAGGATACTCTGAAGAAATGACACGCTCTCTTGTTTTTACCACTCTGATTTTTTCCAACCTGTTTCTAACACTGGTGAATAGGTCATTTTATTTTTCTGTTTTAAAAACTTTAAGAAATAAAAATGTCCTTTTGCAAATAGTAATTATTGCCACGCTTGCTTTGCTTGCAATGATTTTATACATTCCTTCTTTCTCACCTTTTTTTAAAATAACTTCTTTAAATGCAATGCAAATTGGTTGGTCAGTTGTTACTGCATTTGTTTCTGTCATTTGGTTTGAGGTTTATAAATGGAGGAAGAGAAAGAGAGGCGAAAACGGAATCGTCTGAATTTATATACTATCACCAGCAGTCGTTTCATCAGTACCTTTAGCATCTTTAAATGAGAATAGAAGTAAAATGATAAAACTGTTTTTAAGATGGTCAATTGGTATTGGTTTTTTATCTGCAGTTGCCGACCGCTTTGGTTTTTGGGGAAAAGAAGTTTCTGCATGGGGCAATTGGGACAATTTTATTGCCTACACACAATCGTTAAATCCGATGATTCCATCATCCATGATTCCTATTATTGGATGGGTATCAACCGTGCTCGAAATCGTTTTCGGAGTTTGTTTGATAATCGGTTTTAAAACTTCTTTTATAGCCAAATTGAGTGGCTGGCTTTTATTAATTTTTGCCCTGGCAATGACTTTTACAAGAGGCATCAAAGCGCCTTTGGATTATTCTGTTTTTGCAGCTTCTGCCGGTGCTTTCGGATTAAGTTTAATAAAAGAAAAATTTTTGGAGATGGATACTTTACTGAAGGAGAATAAAAAATAATGGTATTAATTGTATGCCATTGATAAAACTTTTTAGCTAAAATTAATGCTTGCTGTTAATATAAGTGTAGAAAATTTATTGGATGCACCATACACAGATCATTTTGATATTGTAAAAATAGCGCAGCCCGGCAGTAGTTTTGTTGCGCACTTTACCTATTCTTTCTAAAAAGAAAAGCTGAAATTTACAAACTATGAATACTCTTAATTCTTTATTTTCTGATCCACTTTTAATAGAAGAAATCAATTCCAGGTCGCGTCGAAAAACCCTCGCTAAGGATGATGTTTTAATTTTCCCCGGCGAAATTTTGGTTTTTGTACCAATTGTACTTAGTGGTGTATTGCGAATTGTAAGAGAAGACGAAGATGTGCGTGAAGTTTTTTTAT
>DATCWN010000282.1:0-5803 GCA_036566285.1 Hanamia sp. | reverse complement strand
TACCATTCTTGGTAAAAATTCTACAACAGTAACTTTAGTCCCCATGCTGTTGTAGAAATAAGCAAACTCAGTTCCAATGGCGCCGGAGCCCACTATGATGATTGACTTTGGCTGTGCCGGAACGCTCATGGCTTCGCGGTAACCAATTATCTTTTTGCCATCCAGTTTTAGTGCGGGCAATTCTCTCGATCTGGCACCGGTGGCAATTATTATGTTTTTAGTTTCTAGTGTTTGTTTGCTTCCATCGGCTGCGGTTACTTCCAGTTTATTGGCGGCTATTAACTTTCCGTTTCCCATTATCACGTCAATCTTATTCTTCTTCATAAGATACTGAACGCCTTTGTTCATTTTATCGGCTACACCACGGCTGCGATTGATCACGTTCCCGAAGTTTTGTTTGGGAGCATTTATTTCTATTCCATAATCTGCGGCGTGCTTTGCATATTCATAAACTTCAGCACTTTTCAGCAAAGCTTTTGTAGGAATGCAACCCCAGTTAAGGCAAATACCACCGAGGCTTTCGCGCTCTATGATTGCTACTTTTTTTCCCAATTGGGAAGCCCGGATTGCTGCGGGATAACCGCCGGGGCCGCTTCCAAGAACTATAACGTCGTATGCCATATCGTGTATAAATTTGTTGTTTTAAATGATATTAAAAAGCGGTGCGAAAATACTTTAGAATGGGCAAAGTGCAAAAAGATAAGAATTATCAATTAAGAATTAGGAATTGAGAATTGATAAACCATCATCCATTTTTGTTGTCTTAAAATCAACGGCTACCTTGCCACTTTTGTATAAACCGCCTATCTCATGAAATCAGTATTGCCTTATACGCTTTTTGCTTTTTTAATTTTTATAACAAGTTGCAGTACTTCAAGGAAATCAACTGCTAAGCCGGAAGTAGCCAGCAGCGCCGATATAAAGAGCGTAGTGGTTATAAAAAAGAAAGTGCCGGCAAGAATTATCAATACAAAAAATATTTCTGCAGATGAAGTGGTATCATTTGCCGAAACCCTTTTGGGTGTAAAGTATTCTTACGGCTCATCGGTGAAAGAAAAAGGTTTCGATTGCTCGGGATTTATCAATTATGTTTTCAATCATTTTAAAATACCGGTTCCACGAATATCTTCGGACTTTACCAATGCCGGAAAAGAAATACCCATTACCGACAGTAGAAGAGGTGATATCATTTTATTTACAGGGAGTGATGCCAGAAGCGGAATAGTAGGCCATATGGGCATCATCACACAAAACGAGAAAGGCAATATTGAATTTATACACGCTGCCACCAGCCGCGGCGTTATGATATCCGGCATGAACTCCTATTTTGTTCCGCGGTTTGTAAAGGTGAATAGGATTTTCAACGTGTTTTAGCGACGGCCAATGGTGAATGGTCAATGGTCAATAAGCAATGAACACACTTTTAACTTTTCAACTTTCAACCTTCAACTTTCAACCTTCAACCTTCAACCTTCAACTTTCAACCTTCAACTTTCAACTTTCAACTTTCAACCTTCAACCGAACCTCCATCACATAATCATTCATAAAATAACCATTGCCTATATCAATATCTTCTTCGCGAATGATAGTGAAGCCTTGTTTTTCGTAAAAGTGCAAGGCTTTATTATTCCGGTTTACATTTAATTGAAGCGCCACACCACCGCACTTTTTTATTTCATTAATGACAAAATCCAATAATTGCTTACCAACACTTTGCCCTTGCTGGCCGGGCAATACATAAATTTTATTCAAATGAAAAATAGTGGGACTCTCATCGTGAGGAGAGAAGGAAGCAAAGCCAATGGCTTTTTCATTTTTAGAAACTAAAAGAAATTGATGATGTAAATCTGAGATTTGGTGTTGAAGAGAAGGGATGGAATAAAACTTCTCCAGCATGTATTTCAATTGCTCCGAAGATAAAATACTGCCATAAGCAACAGGCCATATTTCATGAGCTAACCGGCGTATGGTGTCGATACTTTCAATTCCCGCGGACTTTATTTCAATCATTTATTGAATGGTAATTTTTAATTCCGGTGCAGAGAATTTCCTTCCTTGTTTATCTTTTACTACGATATCAAAATAATATAATTGCTCCTCTTTTTTCAGATTGTCTTTTATATTATCAATCCAAACCTTTGGTAGTGGAGTAGCAAAAAAACGATCAGAAACAATTGTGAAACTTACTTGCGCTTTCCCTGTTTGCTCATCTTCGGTGACCCCTTTTCTTCTGTAAAGAAACTGGTACGAATCTATTGCGTACTCATTGTTTTTATCATCAATTATTTTCAGGGGAAGTGATAATAATTGTGCTGCCTGGTCTGTAGTAACCAATGCGCCATTTTGATTGGTACCAAGAAAAGTTTTCACTACAGGAGGTTTGAATTTCGCCACTTTTGTTATCACCGGATTATTCTGCGAAAAGGAAATGAAAGCGCCTGTTGAAAACAAAACAGTCAGGAGAAAACATTTCAAATAAATTTTCATAAAGGGATTTTAAATTACTTCTTATCCAATGGTGGCAAGGCTTTGTTCTATTATCCTGATCTTTTCCTCGGCATCTGATTTCTTTTTTCTTTCCAGTTCAATCACTTGCGGCTTTGCATTCTGTACAAATTTATCGTTAGATAGTTTCCTGTCAACGGAGATTAAGAAACCTTTAAGATATTGCAGATCCTTATTCAGTTTTTCTTTCTGGGCTTCCGTATCTGTCTCTGCATCTGATAGCAGGTAAATCTTTTCATTGCCCACCACAATTGTTACAGAAGATTCAACTGGTTTTTCATTAAAAAGAATAGCATCTGCATTTACCTGTTTTGATAAAATATTTTTTAAGGGCTGATAAGAAATTTCGTCGGTGGTTTCTATAAAGAGTGAAATGCTTTCTTTTGGTTTTAAATTATTTTTATTTCTTGCATCGCGGATGGCAGTGATCAATGCTTTTAATTTATCTCCTGATTTTAAAATATCTACATCAGGTTTATGCGCTGCTGAAAATTGTTTTACAATCAAATCATCATTACGCCCTTTGAGTAAATGATAAATTTCTTCTGTAATAAAAGGCATGAAGGGATGCAACATCTGCAACAACTCATCAAAAAACAAAACTGTCTTTTCATAAACGGCAGGGTCAATTGGTTTTCCAAACTCAGGTTTTATCCATTCCAGGTACCAGCTACAGAAGTCGTTCCAGATAAGAGAATAAATAGTTTTTAATGCTTCGCTCAATCTGAATTGATTCATTAAAATATCCACTTCATTTCTTGCTTCACTCAGCCGGCTTTCAAACCATTGTATTGCCCATTCGCCATTCACCATTGCCCCTTCACCATTGCCCACTGCCTGGTTCTCTTCCCACATTTTCACCAACTTCAACGCATTCCACAATTTATTATTGAAATGCTTTCCCTGTTCCAGACTGCTTTCATCAAACAAAAGATCGTTACCTGCCGGAGAAGAAATCATAATTCCAAAGCGTACCGCATCGGCGCCATATTCATGAATGAGGTTTAATAGATCGGGGCTGTTGCCAAGACTCTTGCTCATTTTTCTTCCTAACTTATCGCGCACCATTCCTGTAAAATACACATCGTTAAATGGCTTCTCATTCCTGAATTCCATGCCTGCCATGATCATACGCGCCACCCAGAAAAAGATAATATCCTGGCCGGTAACCAAAACCGAAGTAGGGTAATAATAATTGATCTCTTTATTGTCCGGCTGTGTAATTCCATTGAAAACTTCTATAGGCCAAAGCCATGATGAAAACCAGGTGTCGAGTACGTCTTCATCGCGGGTTAAATGGGGAGTGGGCAATGGTGAATGGTCAGTGGTGAATGATGAATTGTGAATTTCGGAATCACTATTTTTTTCACTATTCACTATTGACCATTGACCTATCGCTTCCTCTTCCGTTTCTGCCACATAAATCTTTCCTTCTTCATCATACCAGGCGGGTATTTGTTGTCCCCACCAAAGCTGCCTGCTGATGCACCAGTCTTTTACATTTTCCAGCCAGTATTTATAAGTAGCGGTAAATTTATCTTTCGGATGAATATTGATATTTTCTGTAAGCACTTCATCCAGCGCAGGCTTTGCCAGGTCTTTCATTTTTACAAACCACTGAGTAGATATTTTTGGCTCAACTACTACGTTAGTCCGTTGGCTGTAACCCAGCCGGGTAGTGTATTCTTCTTCTTTTACCAGCAATCCCTTTTCCCTTAATTCTTCTACAATTTTTTTGCGGGCAACAAAGCGGTCTTCACCAATATGTATTTGCGCGGCTTCACTCAAAGTGCCATCTTCATTAAGTGTATCTACCACAGGAAGATGGTGTTTTAAACCGATATTAAAATCATTGATGTCGTGCGCCGGTGTTATTTTTAAAATGCCTGTTCCAAAATCTTTATCTACATACTCATCAAAAATGACAGGCACTTCTTTATTGATCAAAGGAACCAAAAATTTCTTTCCTTTTAAATGCGTGTATCTATCATCGTTAGGGTTGGCACAAAGCGCTACATCGCCCATAATGGTTTCTGGGCGTTGTGTTGCGATCACAATAAAATCCTCCGCGGTAGAAGACTGCAAAACTCCTTCTTCAGAGGGATTCAGGGGATACTTTATATAATACAACTTCCCCATCACATCTTTATATTCCACTTCCTCATCGCTCAATGCGGTTTTGGCTGCGGTATCCCAGTTGATCATTCTTGCACCACGATAAATCAATCCTTTTTTATAGAGATCTACAAAGACTTTTATTACCGCTTTGTAATAATGATCGTCCATGGTAAAAGACACACGATCCCAATCCACACTACATCCTAACTTTTCTATCTGGCTGTAAATGATGTTTCCATATTTTTCTTTCCATTCAAAAGCGTATTTCAAAAACTCTTCTCTCGACAGATTCTTTTTATCAATGCCTTTTTCTTTTTTAAGCATGTCCACTACTTTGGCTTCAGTAGCTATAGACGCATGATCGCTGCCGGGAACCCAACATACATTAAAGCCGCTCATCCGTGCTTTTCTTGCTAAGATATCCTGTACAGTTTCGTTAAGCGTATGCCCCATGTGCAGCACGCCTGTTACGTTTGGTGGCGGTATCACAATGGTAAAGGCTGGTCTTTCATCAGGGAAGCTTTTAAAATAATTCTTCGACATCCAATGCTGATACCATTTTTCTTCTACGGTTCCGGGGATATAATTCTTGCTTAATTCCATATTTTTTTTCAGAAAATTTATAGCTTGCAAATGTAATACAAACATGGTTTAGTATCTTGCTAACTTCGTTAGTAACTTTTATTAAAAATACTTTGTTATACGCCATTGTAGATATTGAAACAACGGGTGGTTATGCCGCTTCCAATGGTATCACTGAGATTGCCGTTTTTATTACAGATGGTGAAAGGGTGCTGCAACAATTTCATACTTTACTCAATCCTTACTTTACCATTCCCCGGTTTGTGGAGGCCCTAACAGGAATTACCAATGAGATGGTGGAATATGAACGGGACTTCAAAAGCATTGCTGACGAGCTGTATGAATTATTGCATGACAAAGTATTTGTGGCTCATAATGTAAACTTCGATTACTCCTTTGTAAAATATCATTTGTCTCAATCCGGCTATGACCTTGATTGCAAAAAGCTTTGCACCATTCGTTTGGGAAGAAAGGTGTTACCGGGATTAAACGGATACGGCCTGAGTAAAATCTGCAGGCACCTTGGAATTGAAATAGAAGAGCGCCACAGAGCCACAGGAGATGCTGCCGCTACCGTACAGCTTTTTCATCACTTGT
>DATCWN010000251.1:0-4362 GCA_036566285.1 Hanamia sp. | reverse complement strand
CATCAATATGAATGGGAGCCGAAGCCAGGCGGTCGATCCCTTTTTTATACAATTGCTTCATCTCATGTTCTTCCAGTCTTCCGCGCGCAATTTTCTCCAACCATATTTCACTTTCAGCGCTTAATATTCTTTGCACCAGTTGTCCCGCGCTCATTTCCAGCGAAAAGAAACCAACTGCTGTAGGCTTGGTAGGATGAAGCGCTGCGTTGCGTGCAAGATTCAACGCAAAAGCAGTTTTACCTACAGAAGGCCTTGCAGCCAATACAATCAAATCACTTGCCTGCCATCCGTACGTAACGCGATCCAATGAATCAAAACCCGAGGGCACACCGGTAATTTCATCCTGCCGTGTTCTCAGGTCTTCAATGCGCTGTATGGTTTTTACTAAAATGGTATCTATGCTGGCGTAATCTCTTTTTAAATGATTATTAGTAATTTCAAAAAGCTTGCTTTCCGCCATATCGAGCAATTCAAAAACATCGGTGCTGTCCTCATAAGCGTCGCCGATGATTTCGCTGCTGATTTTTATCAGCTCTCTTTGTATAAACTTTTGAAGAATAATTCTCGCATGAATTTCAATATTCGCGGAAGAGACTACCGAATTCGTCAGTTTGGTTACATAAAAAGGGCCACCTACCAGGTCAAGTTCTTCCCTGAACTTTAATTCTTCAACGACGGTTAATAAATCAATTGGTGAATTTTTTTGTTGCAGCCCTTGCATGGTCCGGAAAATCCGCTGATGCGCTTCTACATAAAAACATTCCGGCTTCAAAATTTCCACTACCACATCGAACGCATTTTTCTCGAGCATTACTGCTCCCAAAACCGCTTCCTCCAGTTCTTTGGCCTGTGGCGGCACTTTGCCAAACATCATGGTGCTAAGTTCCGGAGTTCCACTTTTTCTCCTTAATTTCCTGTCTTTATTTAAGTTAGTAAGATCCATTTTTTATTTTCTTCTACAGATTATTTTTTTGGTATCGTTTAATAATTTTTCCAATTTTTCAGAAGTGGGCGGCTAAGGTAAAGTACAAATTCCTATTTAAAGAAATTGTTAAGAGCTTATATTTATACCTGCCTAATGCACATTTAGTTTCACATCGGGCCAAGCTCTTTTTCCACATAGCGTGTGGGGTTTTCCCCAAAAAAAATTTTTTTTCAATTCTTTTTCTATTATAATGCACATTCCTGTGTGAACAAAAGAAATCATCTTTTTTGGGGCTGTTTTACAAAAAAAGTTTAATCTGTTTTATAGATTTTAATAAAAAAAAATTCCCAGATAAAACCTTTTTCCGCTTAAAACCTTTGTGAGAAAGCATTATAAAAAATACATCCCCATTTCTTTCTTATTTTTGAAATTCTAAAAATTAAAAGACAAATTTTTTATTAAAAAATTACATGAAGATTAGTTACAATTGGCTTAAAGAATATTTACCCGCTAATGATACCTCGGGAATGACAGAGAATCCGCAAAAGACCGGTGATATCTTAACTTCCGTAGGACTGGAAGTAGAAAACATAGAAAAATATGAAGAAATTACCAATGGACTTGAAGGATTAATAATCGGAGAAGTGTTGCTTTGCGAAAAACATCCTGATGCGGATAAATTGAAAGTAACCAGTGTGGATACCGGCAACGGCGCGCCTTTGCAAATAGTATGCGGGGCGGCAAATGTAGCACAGGGCCAAAAGGTAATTGTGGCTACTATCGGAACCACCCTTTACCCAACATCAGGCGAGCCTTTTACGATTAAAAAAGCAAAAATACGGGGTGTGGAAAGCCATGGAATGTTGTGTGCTGAAGACGAAATTGGCCTTGGCGAAAGCCACGCAGGAATTATTGTGCTTGCTCCTGAAACTAAAACAGGAATGCCCGCCAAAGAATATTACCAGGTTTACAGCGATCACATTTTTGAAATAGGTTTAACACCCAACCGCATGGATGCGATGAGCCATTTGGGAGTGGCAAAAGATGTTTGCGCCTATGTTTCTCATCACAATAAAAAAGAAATAAAAGTAGTTACCCCTTTTAAAAACAATTTTAAAGCCGATAATAATTCGTATCCTGTAACGGTTGAAATTGAAGACGCAACAGAATGTGAGCGTTATGCAGGCGTAAGTATTTCGGGTATTCAGGTGGCGCCTTCACCAAAATGGCTACAGAATAAACTGAAGAGTATTGGCCTAAAACCGCTGAACAATATTGTTGACATTACCAATTTTATTTTGCACGAAACAGGCCAGCCGCTTCATGCTTTTGATGCTGACAAAATAAAGGAGCATAAGATTATTGTAAAAACACTTCCGCCCGGAACGGCTTTTAAAACTCTTGATGGAAAAGAAAGAAAATTGAGTGAAAAGGATATTATGATTTGCAATGGAAATAGTGAGCCTATGTGCATCGCCGGTATTTTTGGCGGTGCAGAAAGCGGTGTTTCTGAAAGTACTACGAATATTTTTTTAGAAAGCGCCATCTTCAACCCTTCATCCATCAGAATCTCTTCGCTGCTGCATAATTTAAGAACCGATGCAGCCATCCGTTTTGAGAAAGGCGTGGACATCAGTAATACAGTAACGGTTTTAAAACGCGCGGCAATGCTAATAAAAGAAATTGCCGGCGGAAAGATCTCTTCAGAGATTGTGGATGTATATCCTGTTCCAAAAGAAAAAAAAGAAATCATTTTATCCAACCATTATCTGAAAAAAATAAGCGGCAAAAATTATCATCCCGATACGGTAAAAAATATTTTAAAGAGTTTAAATTTTACCATCTTACGGGAAGGCATAGACGATATTCAGGTGGCCGTTCCGTTTACCAATCCCGACATTACCATTCCCGCCGATGTTATTGAAGAAATCATGCGCATTGATGGATTGGATAATATAGAAATACCATCTTCTATAAAAATGTCTCCGGCAATAGACAGCGGGTTAAAAAATTCTTTGCAAAAAGAAAGAATTATTTCCTGGTTAAATGGAAATGGCTTCGCCGAAATTTTTACTAATTCCATAACCAACAGTAACTACTTTAATGCTGAAACTCTTGACCACACAGTTACCATCATCAACAGTCTCAGTGAAGGTCTAAACGTGATGCGACCTTCTATGTTGCCTACAGGACTTGAATGCATCTCTTATAACATCAATAGGAAAAACAGCAATCTCCTGTTTTTGGAATTCGGTAAAACATACTTTAAAAAAGAAAATAAATACACAGAAAAAGAAAACCTCGCCTTATATTTTACCGGAAATAAAAATGAAGCAAGCTGGAATTCTCCTTCTAAAAAAATTGATATTTATTATGCAAAAGGAATTTGCCATTCTATCTTTTCTTTGATGAATGCAAACAACTTTGATTTTGAAAATACAAAACATGAGGAATTGGATGATTGCATAGCTGCAAGAATAAATGGAACTCAACTTGCAATAATGGGAATGGTAAACAAAGCGCGGCTTGAAGAATTTTCAATAAAACAACCTGTATTTTTTCTTTGTATTGATTGGCAAAAATTAATTTCAATTACAGCGCAACAGGAAATTTCATTTGAATCCATTGCAAAATTTCCCTCCGTACAAAGAGACCTTTCCATTGTGGTAGATAAAAAAGCACAGTACCAATCCATAGAATCTTTGGTAAACTCTTTGCAACTAAAAAAATTAATTCATCTTAATTTATTTGATGTTTTTGAAAGTGAGAAACTGGGCGCTAATAAAAAATCGCTCGCTATTAGCTTTACCTTTTTGGACAAAGAAAAAACTTTGACAGACAAAGAAGTTGACAGCATGATGAATAAAATTATTGAACTTCTTGAATCTAAACTCAATGCAGAAATAAGACGCAATGCCTGAATCCATTGATACCCATATAAAAAACATTCAAGCCAAGCTGCAACTACTGCTAAAGAAATATGCAGTTTTGGAAAAAGAAAATAACAGGCTCACAAAAGAAAATCAAACCCTGAAAACGAATGAAATTACATTGGTAGAAAAAATGAACCTATTGCAACAACAGGTAAATATTTTAAAAGCTTCCGCTGGAAAATTGGAAGGAGAAGAAAAAAAAGATTTTGAAAAAACCATTAACCAGTACATCAGGTCTATTGAAAAGTGCATGGCAATCCTTAATAATTAATTATGTCAAACGTGCAGGCTATTCCTTTAAATATTGTGATAGGCGATAGAAATTATCGCATCAAAATATTGCCTTCGGATGAAGAAGTGGTAAGAAAAACATTAAAAACCATCAACGATAAAATCATTGAATTCCGCAGCCTGTTTGCCGGAAAAGATATGCAGGATTATATTTCAATGGTTTTGATTTGGTACGCCACAGAATCACTTAACAATAACAGCAAAACGTTTTCC
>DATCWN010000067.1:0-4936 GCA_036566285.1 Hanamia sp. | reverse complement strand
CCATTCCCACGTTACACCTTTGGATTTAATTATTCCCTGAACTGGAATGGATTTGACCTTAATGTACTTATCCAGGGAGTGGGCAAACGGAGTCTTTACCTGAGAGGGGAAGCCGTGGAAGCCTTCCACAACAATTGGGATGATGTATATAAGCAACACCTGGACAGGTGGACACCGACACACCCGAATGCTTCTTACCCACGTCTCACCATTGGTGCGGCATCTACCAACAACAATGCGGGTTCGGATTTCTGGTTATTGAATGCGGCTTATGCACGGTTGAAGAATGCGCAAATTGGATATACCCTACCTGCAAACCTTTTGAAATCGGTTGGTGTGCAGAAATGCAGGTTTTATTTATCAGGACAAAATTTGCTGACCATCACGAAGATGGATAACGGTTTTGACCCTGAAATTTCCGAATTGAACAATTCTTTACAAATTAGTAATACCAGCAGTAATAGCGGAAGGGTGTATCCAACCCTGAAAGTAATTGCAGTTGGACTTGACATCAATTTTTAATCACAATTAATAATTAAAAATATGCAGGCAAAACGATATTTTATAATGGCTATTGCGCTAATAATGGTATTGGCAGCTTGTAAAAAACTGGATGTGGCTCCTTCTTATCAGGAAACCGATCTGGATTTTTGGAAACGCCCCGATGCCGCCTTCAATACACTGAATACAGTGTATGCGCAAATGTATTCAGACGAATATTTTTTCTTTAACGAAAACCTTAGCGACAATGCATTTTGCATCAGTTCAGTGAACGGTGGAAAAGTCCGCAATATCGCCGAAGGAGCTTATGATGGAAGAACGGACCGTGTGGCAGGTGAGTGGGCTTTTCATTACAGTGGTATCCGGGGGGCAAATAATTTGCTCACCAACATAGAAAAAGTACCCGGGCTTACCGATGCAATACGTAACCGGATCATTGCTGAAGCCAGGTTCATCAGGGCTTTTCACTATTTCAACCTGTACACCTGGTATGGTGATGTTCCAATCATCACTACTGAAATCAGTTTTGATGAAAGCTTTGGAATCAAGCGCAGTCCGCGTGCCGAAGTGGTGGACTTTGTTTTGAAAGAGCTTGATTTTGCCATCAGCAATCTTCCTACCAATACAGAATATGCGGCGGAAGACAAGGGAAGAGTGACCAAAGGCGCAGCCATTGCTTTGAAAGCCAAGGTGTATTTGTATGACAGTAAATGGGAGGATGTAATAACTACCTGTGAACAACTTATGGGCGGGGCCAATGGAAACTATGGCTTGTTCCCTGATTATGCAGGTATTTTCACCGCGGCAAATGAATACAATAAAGAATCTATCCTTGAGATGGTTTATATAGCAGGCAAAAGAACTCAAAATCAGCAAAGGTTTTTTATTCCGCGCACTGAAGGACAATTGATTTGCGGTATTGCCCCCTCACAGGAATTGGTAGATGATTATATAATGATGAACGGAAAAACCATCAATGAAGCAGGATCCGGGTACGATGAAGATTTACCCTATGAAAACCGCGATCCGCGCTTCTATGCCACCATTGTATATGATGGCGCTGACTGGACCAGAAGAGACGGATCTACTTTTGAAGTAAGAACGGCACCTGGCACCGGTGGCAATAGCGTTGATAATGCAGATGCCACACCTACCGGTTATTATGTTTCCAAATATTATGATAAGACGGCCGATGGAGCCAACAATTCAGGGTTAAACCTGATATTGATCCGTTATGCTGATGTGCTGCTGATGTATGCAGAGGCAAAAAATGAACTGGGACAATTTACTGCTGATGACTGGAATAAAACAGTGGGCGCTTTGAGAACCCGCGCAGGCTTTACCGATATGGCAGCGCTTAATTTTAATAGTTCTCTTTCACAAACCGCACTGAAGGATTTGATACGCAGGGAACGTCGTGCAGAATTTGCCATGGAAGGAACCCGCGTGTTTGATATCCGTCGCTGGAAAACTGCAGAAACCGTGCTCAATGGCACCTTGCATGGATTTAAAGTGAATGGACAATACCTCAATGTAGATAACCGGGTATTCGATAAAAACAAACATTACCTGTGGCCGGTGCCTCAGAATGAATTAGACCTGAACAATAATTTAAAACCAAATAACCCGGGCTGGGAATAGAAATTATTAATCTTAAAAATCTCTCATCATGAATAAATATTTTAATCAAACAATTGCGATACTGCTGCTTGTCAGCATTGCTATCTTACCGTCATGCAAAAAAGACCTGGAGCTGAATACCAATATCGGGACAGTTAAAACCTTGTATGCTCCGGACGATGCAAAATCTATCAAACTTCAACCTGCAACATCAGCAGCCCTGCTTTTTGAATGGGAAAGTGCAAAAGCAGAAGATGGTACTTTGGTACAGTATGAAGTGGTATTTGATAAAGAAGGTGGCGATTTCTCCAATCCTATTTTCAAAAAGGTATCCGATGGAAACGGTGTTCAGACCACATTAACTATGTCTCACAAGGAACTTAACAAAATCGCCAATCTTGCGGGCATCGGGTCTTTGGAAACCGGAATTTTAAAATGGACTATTTTTTCCTTTAAAGGACAAAATTCAAAAAAGGCAGACCAGGCTCGGGCGATTAGTGTAGAAAGGCCGGCAGGTTTTTCTGAGATCCCTGCTGATGTGTATATTACCGGAAGTGCCACTGAAGCGGGCGCCAACCTTTCGGATGCCATCAAAATGACGGCAACTGCAAATGGCGTATTCGAGGTGTTTACCAAATTGAAAGCAGGAACCTATCATTTTGTTGATAAAAAATCCGGAACACCCAATTCTTTTTCAATACAGGGAACTGCAATCAAAGAAGGCGGTGAGAATACCCAGGCAAATGAAAAGATCTATCGCATCCGGCTGGATTTTAATAATGCTGCCAACGAAGTTACCGAAATCACAAAGGTTGGCTTATATATGCCTGCGGGCTGGGCCAACAACAATGTGTACATCATCGGTAACCTTGATTATAAAGGAAACGGAACCTGGGAAGTGTTGAATTTGCCTATTAAATTCCTGAATCCTGGATGGCCGGAAGAAAGGTACAAGTTTCAATTTGATACAAAAGATGCCGACGGCGTTGCCGGAAGTGAGTTTTATGGTAGCATCAACGTGGAAAATAGTAATCGCCCCGATGACCCCAATACACCATTGAGCTATTTCAAACTGATGCCACAACCTGCAAATGCGCCTTACATTGACTGGAGTTATACTTATAAGTTTGCGTCTGCTTTGGATGGAAAGAATTGCGATGTAAGATTATTTTTAAATTCAGATGTTGAGTTTTACTACCATGAAACCAAAATAAAATAATCATGAGCTTCAACGGAAAAATGAGAACTCTTTTTATTGTAGCGGTTATCGGTGCGGCCGGCATGTTATTGCCCTCGTGCCTGAAAGAAAAAGCGGATGCACCGGTAATCGTGAATCCGGATTCTACCGTTATTGATAAAACATTGTACAAGGACAAGGCCGGACAGGTATATAATGATATCGTCAAAAAATATTTTACCATACCCGGTACCAATATGTTCTTAGAAAGTTATCCTGCACAATCCGGCGATCCGAAGCAGGCATATTTCTGGCCATATACCGGTGTGTTTACAGGAGCGGTTTTATTAAAAAAGACCGGGGCAAATGCGGATTTGGATAAATTAATGACGGGCCTTGAGGAATACTGGGATGCAACCCGTCTGCCCGCTGCATATCAAAGCGCACCAATGGCGGAAGGGCCATCCGACAGGTATTATGATGATAATGGAACCGTAGGGTTGAATTTGATGGAGGCTTATGAAGCCACAAGCGAAGTAAAATACCTCGACAAAGCGGAGGCCTGTTTGATCTTTACCATGTCTGGCGAATCCAATGATGAAGGCGGCGGTTTATTCTGGTGCGAACAATACAGGACGAACAATATTTCCAGCCCGAATACCGTGAAGGCAGCCAATTCAACCGCATTTGCCACAAGCCTTGCATTGAAAGTGTACAAATACAGGCAGAAGCAGGAATATCTTGAATTTGCCAAACGGCTTTATACCTGGAATAAAACGAAGATGCAGGATCCCGCGGATAAAATGTACTGGAATGATATCTCATTGAGTACTCATACGGTGAACACCACCAAATGGACTTACAATGTAGGCCAGATGCTATCTGCTGCCTGCCTGCTTTACAAAGCAACCCAGGATGGAGCTTATTTATCGGATGCAAAGGCAATGGCAAAAGGATCCTATGATATTTTTACAAGGCCGGTAAGAGATCTTGGAAGATTTTTCCCCGATCATGATTCCTGGTTCAACGCCATTTTATTCCGTGGCTATCTTGATTTATATGACATAGAAAAAACCGCGGCCAGTGAGTACATTAATACCTTCATTAAAAATGCCGATTATGCATGGCAGCATGCAAGAACCAAGGATGGTTTCTTCTATGAAGATTGGTCAGGAAACAGGCAGGGCCGCTATTATTGGATATTGCAACAGGCCGTAATGGTGGAAGTGTATGCGCGAATATCCTTATTTAAGAATGAATAAACAGTAGGAAAAAGCTATGAAAAAAAGAATCCATTTCCAAAGGTTATGCAGAATTGCTGTAGGGATACTTCTGGCCAATTGCCTGTTGGTATTTTCTGCATCAGCACAAACAACTTCTTCAAACCTGGGCGTAAAAGATTATGGCAAATTTGCGGAAAGCTATTTCCAGAAAGTGTGGCAGTTTTACCGGGTGCCCAAGTACGGGTTGTTTTCAGAATATTATCCTCAAAAGCATATTGATTCACTCACCTACATGCAGCAGGGCGCCGAATCAAAGGAAGTGAGTTACCTGTGGCCGCTAAGTGGCATCTTTTCAGCGACCAATATACTGATGAAGTTTCCGGGGGGAAAAGCAAAGTACCAGCCCTTTCTGGAT
>DATCWN010000331.1:0-5316 GCA_036566285.1 Hanamia sp. | reverse complement strand
AGATCTTTAGCGCTATACCTAACACCTGATAACTCTTACCTGATAAACTCTAAATAATCATTTTCTCAATAGGAACCACTAAAATCCCTTCCGCATTCAGCGTCTTCAGTTTTTCAATCACCTCCCAAAATACATCTTCATTCACTACGCTTTGTACGCTGCTCCAGCCTTCTTCGGCAAGCGGAACTATGGTAGGGCTTTTCATTCCTGGTAGCACCGCAGCAATATTTTTTAATTGGTGATTAGGTGCATTTAGGATAATGTATTTATTTTTTTTAGCAGTTTTAACTGCATTGATGCGGAGCAATAATTTATCGAGGATTATTTTATTTTCATCTGATAAATTTCTGTTGGCTGCCAATACTGCTTCTGATTGTAAAACTACTTCAACTTCTTTTAGCCCATTGGTAAAAAGTGTGTTACCGCTGCTTACAAGGTCACAGATGGCATCCGCCAAACCTATGCCCGGCGCTATTTCCACAGATCCGCTGATCTCATGAATTTCCGAATTCACTTTATTTTTAGAAAGAAAATTTTGCAATAAAGAAGAGTAAGTGGTGGCAATTTTTAATCCTTCCAAACTTTTTACCGAACGATATTCCATACTTTTCGGTACCGCAATACTCAACCTGCATCTCCCAAAACCAAGCCGGTACAGGAGGTCAATGTCTTTTTCTTTTTCGAGCAAAATATTTTCGCCCACAAAGCCAATGTCTGCCACACCATCAGCTACGTACTGTGGAATATCATCGTCGCGGAAAAAATAAACTTCCACCGGAAAATTATAGGCAACTGTTTTCAATTGCTTATTACCATTATTCAATTCGATGCCACATTCTTTTAAAAGCTTTATGGAATCTTCATACAACCTTCCTGATTTTTGAATCGCAATTTTTAGCATACAATATTTTTTATTAAACTCTATAAAACAAAAATGGCCTACCAAAATGGTAAGCCTTTTTTGAAAAATATGTTTTTACATATACGTCAACATAGCCTACCAAACCGGTAAGTGGAAATGATGATGTATGTGAACGATTTGTTTCATTTATGGCTGCAAAGTAAGGGTGGAATATTTAATTCAGCAAAAAAAATTAATCCGGTTGATAAAATTTACAATTAAATTTACCTTTACACCATAACAAAAGATCCAATTCAATCCATAATTATTAATTTATTTTTTTCGGCAATTAGCTTTTGCCTTATTAATATTTAAATGAAAAAAACATTTTCCCAAACTGAAAATCAGGAGCAGGATGAAGAAAATTATCGGAACATCGTCGAAAGTATTTCTGAACCTATTGTAATCTTAGATAACGATTGGTGTTACACTTATCTCAATAAAAAAGCCGGGTATTTTCTGGGGCAGGCTTCAAGCCAGAATCTTATTGGGAAAAATATTTGGAACGAATTTCACGACATTATCGGAAGCGATTTCAGAGAGGCATGTGAAAAAGCCAAGGCCAGCGGGCAATACGTTTACCTGGAAAAATATTTTCCGAAATATAATGTTTGGATTGAAAACCATATTTATCCATCCCCCGCCGGCATAACCATTAATTTCAGAGATATTACGGAACGCAAGAAGAAAGAAGAAGAAGCTCACAAACTATCGCAGCGAAATACATTGATCATTGCTGAAATGAGGGATAACTTTTTGCTTACCGATGAGGAGATGAATGTGATAGATGTGAATCCCGCTTTTTGTAAAGCATCAGGATACACGCGTGAAGAATTATTGACCATGAATGTAAGTGACTTTTATGTGCAACTAACCAGGGAAGAGGTAAAAAGAAATTTTAAAAAAGCGCTAGAATCAGGAACGCTTCTGATAGACACCCGAATAAAAAAGAAGAACGGCGATATGGCGGATGTGGAAGTAACACATGCTCAAATGATCATTGATGGCCGCACTTATATAGCCACATTTGCCCGCGATATTTCGGCTTATAAAAAAGCCGAAGAAGAATTGAAACAATCGAATAAGCGCTTTGAATTAATTGGAAGTGTTACACAGGATGCCGTGTGGGAAGTAGAATATGAAACCGGAAAGCGATGGGCTAATGAAATACACCAGCGCATGTATGGTTTGGATAAAACTGCTCCCGCGCCATGCTCCGCGGAATGGGAACAAAAAATACATCCGGAAGAACGGCAACAAATTATTGACAGCCTTAACTCGGCTATTGAAACCGGCAAGGATAAATGGCTGGCTGAATACAGGTTTAAATCAGAAGACCGGGGCTGGATCAATGTTTATGATCGCACCTATATTGTTCATGATGCAAACGGGAAAGTTACCCGTATGCTCGGCAGCATGTTGGATATTACTGAATTAAAAAGAGTAGAAAAACAAATTATTGGTGAGAAGAAACTTTCTGATTCCATTATCAACAGCCTGCCTGGTATATTTTACCTGTATGATGAAAAAGGAAAGTTTTTACGATGGAATAAAAATTTTGAAACGGTTTCCCATTACAGCGCTTCAGAAATAGCAGGAATGCATCCTCTTGATTTTTATGATGAGGACGAAAAAGAAATACTCAAAACAAAAATTAACGAAGTATTTGAAAAAGGCACGGCAGAAATAGAGGCACATTTTTTTACAAGGAATAAAGAAAAAATACCTTACTATTTTAATGGATGGGTAACTGAGATTGAAGGAAAAAAATGTCTCATTGGAACGGGCATTGATATTACTGAACTTAAAAAAGCCGAAGCATCCGTACATGAGATGGAGCAGGAAATATTGAATCAGAAAGTTCAGGAACAGAAAAAAATAGCGAGAGCAATTATAAATACGCAGGAAAAAGAACGGAACTACATCGGGCGCGAATTGCATGACAATGTAAACCAGATTTTAGCGGGAACCCGGCTGTACCTGAGCATGGCGGGGAAACAAAATGAAACAGTGAAACAATTAATTTCTTACCCAATGGAATTATTAGATAGCTCCATTGATGAAATAAGGTCATTAACTCATAAGCACGCAACCCCGTCAAAAGATATAGATTTAAAACAATTGGTAGAAACACTCCTGACCAACCTGGGGGAAAGTACTCCCATAAAAACGAAGCTCATTTATGATATTTCGGATAAGGTTATTGGCGACGATTTGAAAATAAATATTTACAGGATACTACAGGAGCAAATAAATAATATTATCAAACACGCGAAACCCTGCAATGCCTGTATCTCTATTCAGGCAGATAAAGACATCCTTAATATTTCTATAAAAGACGATGGCAAAGGCTTTGATGTGAATAAAAAAAGAGAAGGCATTGGCCTTTCAAATATGGTAAACCGGATTGATTCCTTTAACGGAGAAATGGTAATAGAAAGTGCGCCTGGCAAGGGTTGCACTATACGAATTAAAATACCTTTCTAAAAAATAATTCGAAATAAATTTTTCAAAAAATTATTTTAAGCCAATGTAAATTCTCATGAAAGCAACACATAATTTTATTAAGGCTGCAAGAATAAAATGTAAATTTCATTTTTTCTGCTGCGCAAAAAAACATAATTGTTTAACTTGTGAACCATTCTCACTTAAATTTATTTGAAGAAATTTTTTAGTTCCGGTATTTTTTGGAACAAAGAATTCATAAGGCCAATAAAAAAAATAATACAACTTACTGATGAAAAAAATCCTGTTCACCTTTTTTCTTTTAGCTGCATTAAAATTTATTTCTTTTTCACAAATAACACCAAACGCTGCCGCAACAAACTGGGCGGATAGTGTATTTAATAGTTTAAATGACGACCAGAGAATAGCGCAACTTATGGTTTTACGCGAAAGCAGTTTTTCTAAAAATGGCCCCATCTATTATGATTCAGCAATTGCCGATGCGGTTACCAAATATAACATCGGCGGCATCGTTTTATTCCAGGGAAGCCCTGTAAAGCAAGCAAATTTTATTAATAATTTTCAAAGTATTGCCAAAACACCATTGATGATTTGTGTGGATGCAGAATGGGGATTAGGAATGCGGTTCGACAGCGTTGCTTCTTTGAACCACCAGATGATGATGGGCGCCGTTCACGATTCAACTTTAATTTATGAATACGGGAAACTGGTGGGCAATCAATTAAAAAGGATGGGCATCCAGGTAAATTATGCGCCAGTGGTGGACATTAATAATAACCCCAATAACCCCGTAATAAATGACCGCTCGTTTGGAGAAGATAAATACAAAGTAGCCCGCTTTGGAATTGCTTATACGAAAGGAATGCAGGATGTAGGCGTGCTTGCATGTGCCAAACATTTTCCGGGGCATGGCGATGTTTCCGTTGATTCGCATCTTGATTTGCCGGTGATTAATAAATCCATGGAGCAATTGGATTCGCTGGAATTATATCCTTTCAAAAGAATGTTTGCAGCAGGTGTTGGCAGCGTTATGATTGCCCATCTTTATATTCCTGCCATTGACAATACGCTTAACACGGCAACTTCTTTATCCAAAAATAATGTTACCGGTTTGCTGCGCAATCAGCTTCATTATGATGGATTAACTTTTACAGATGCACTTGATATGAAAGGCGTTGCTAAATTTTTCCCCGGAGGTGAAATTGCCGCCCAGTCGTTGATTGCGGGAAATGACATGCTTTGTCTTCCCGGCAATGTTCCTGAAGCTATTGCCAAAATAAAAGAAGCCATCGAAAATAATAAACTGAGTTGGAATGATATTTATGATAAATGTAAAAAGGTACTTGCTTATAAATATATGTATGGCGTAGCCAATGTGCAGCCCATTAATACCGACAATCTTACCAACGATTTAAATGCAGGTATCGGAGCAATGAAAAAAAGAATTGCAGAAAATGCAATTACTGTCTTGAGTAAGAATGACGCAAAATTTTTTCCTTTACATTCAAAGAAGAAAAAAGAAAAAGAAATTGTTTTTGTAGGAATTGGCATTAGCGGTGAAAATGTTTTTGCAAAAAGGATGAAAGAGGATTATAATGCTGACGCTTTTTATTTTGATTACAACCAGGATGCCACCCGTATTCTATCAACGGTAGAATTAATTAAGAAACGATACAAATCAGTAGTGATAGGTGTTCATAATTACAATAGATACCCTGCCAACCAATTTGGCATAAGCGATTATGCATTGGATCTTATAAATCAAATTCAACAGAACAATAAGACGATCATTTTTGATTTTGGAAATCCGTATGCACTCAAAAATTTTTGCGATGCAAAAAACCTTGTTGCCTGTTATGAAGATGATTCTATTACACAACTTGCCGCAGCAGATATTTTGAAAGGAAAAATAAAAGCACGGGGTACATTACCTGTTACTGTTTGTGATA
>DATCWN010000072.1:0-4399 GCA_036566285.1 Hanamia sp. | reverse complement strand
AAATTAGAAAAATGGTTTATTTGACCCAAGGATTTTTAAGTAATCTTACGCTCTTAATTCGTTTATTTACTATAAACACCGTAATTACCATAAGAACATAAAAGGGCAATCTTGCTCTTGTGCAGGGTATGTACCGGGTATATCTTTGCACCAGAAGTTGATTGATGTTCAACAACATTAATCTGAAATCCAAATCCATTGAAAAGAACCGTTTCCCAATCCAGGAAAAACCAATAATAATCCGATATCAGTCAACTTCTTGTTTTTTTATTCAATACCTGTAAATAACTTATTATCCGAATGAAACTAGGCTGGTAAAATGGCCACCAATTTATCCCGAAAAATCATACACCCTGGAATTTAAATTTTTAAAGAGGCAGTCTTAAAAGGACGGCCTCTTTACTTTTATTAACCAGTTATTCAATGGGATCAGCCATTTTTAATAATTTCCTCTCGGTCAGCGTACCAGGCATTTTACTTCTTAGCTTCTTTATTTTTTCAACATTTATTGACTTTACAGGCTGGGATACAAAAGAGTTATGTAGATACTTAATGATGTCTGCTATTTCTTTATCCGAAAAGTTATTTGCAAAATTGGGCATGCTACCATTAAATTGATACAACTGGCCATTGACGTGAATGGGGCCTTCCAATCCGTGCAAAATAATCATTGCCAATCTTTCAGGAGATCCTTCCACATACTGGGAGCCTTTCAATGGCGGTGCAATGTGCTCAAGACCATCGCCATCAACCCCATGACAGGTAGCACAGGTATTTCGGAAAATGATATGGCCGTTTGTTCTTGCATCAATGGAAACAGTTTGCTGCACATAAATAGGATTCATTTTTTTATCCTGCTTATTTTTTATTGTTGCTGCCAACAAAGAGTCTAATTGTCCGTTTGAATTTTTATCGTAATTATTCTTAAAAATATATTGCTGAAAAACTTCTTCCGATCCTTTTAAACTACTCACAATTGCCTCATTATAAATTTCGGTGTTTGGATATAATTGAGCAATTGTCGAAAGCACTGGCAAAAAAGTGGATCTTGATTTTTCAATCCATGGAGCTAAGGAATTGGCTACATACAAATCAATGATTGAATCTTTTTTATTCAAAAGTTTAGTAGCCAATTCCGCCATTGAAACTATGTTCTTTTCTTCATTAAACTGCTTTAGAAGAACGAGTGCATGTGCTGCCAGCATTGACTCTCCGGATTCTGCTATCTCTCTTAGAAAATCAAAAGAAAGCGCATTTAATCCATCAAGAGTGTGTAGCGCATGTATGGCAGTAATTTCATTTTTATTACCTGATACTAATCTTTGCAATTGAGGAATGACTGATTTATCCTGATTAAAAATTAATAATTGCTGTGCCCGGTCTCTTACCCAGCCATTTTTATTTTTCAGTAATTCAACCAAATCAGAAGTGGATGAATTGAGAAGATCGGGGATCGTTTCAAGCTTTTTATTTTTATATTTTACTCTTAATATTCTCCCGGCACTTAAGAGTGTATCAAGTTTTTTAGCACCTATTTCATTGCGATAATAAGGCGTCGCATAAGCCCTGTGTTGCATAATTCCACGGTGCATGTCCACGATATACATGGCGCCATCAGGACCGTTAAATAAATTGACAGGACGGAAACCCTCGTCCGTTGAAGCAATAAATTCTTTATTGTTCCACGCTTGTTTAGCTGTTGTTTTCACAGCATCAAACGTAAGAATGTTTCGTTTAATCAGGTTGGCCTGAGGCTCACAGGCAAAAGCATTTTGATCATAGCTATCAGGGAATTGGCCACCACGATAAATTAATGGACCACATGCTGCAGTAAACTTCACTAAAAGGCTGTCTTTATTAAGAATTCCTTTTTCTGAACCGCGGTTCACAGTTGTAGGATGCAGCGGATACACCCTTTGATCATCAGTCAACATTCTGTTGATCGCCTCTTTAGGCCGGAGATAAGGATTGCTGATGATAGTATTTGGCAAAACGTTATCACCCAAAATCTGAATTTCATTAGAATTGTAATAAAGCCGCCCGAAATTATCTTTCGAAATACCAAATTGTCCACGAAAAGAGGTAGGCTCTTTTATCCATTTGCCCTGCCTCAACTGATATCTGAAATTAGAATTGGCGCTGTAAATCCAGTTGTCAATATTCATCGTAAGGCCGTTGGCCTGGGATTCTATATTTCCAGCATCCGCATAAGCAGAGTCAACCAAAACTTTATTTCCAGGCTTATCATTTTTTATTTCGACAAACCAAAGATTTGGTGGAACCGCGTACAACAGACCGCCATAAACATTAGCAATAGCCCGGGGAAGAACGAGGCTGTCTAAAAAAACTTTTGAATGTTCAGCCCTTCCATCATTATCAAGGTCTTCTAAAATGGTGATTCTTCCATTGGGCGTATCCTCGCCTGCTCCGGCAATATTGGGCATATAGCTACGCATTTCCACTACCCACATTCTACCTTTATTATCGAAATCCATTGCCACAGGCGCTTCTATCAAGGGTTCCGAAGCGGCCAATTGTATCTCAAAGCCATCAGCAATTTTATAATTTTCAAATGAAATGTCAGGCTGATTATCATGATCCGCTTTACAACCATTCAAAAAAATAACGGGCAAAAGTAACAATGCTATTAAAAATCTGGAGCTCATAAGAAATGTGATCTTTTTTAAAAAGAGGAAAAAATAAGAAAGAAATTGGAATGATGAGTTTTTTGATCTGCCTGAAACTTTACAATAATCATAATGTCACGATAATTGAAATTAACTTTTACTGATTCAGCGCTTTTTCCAATGCCTGTGTTGTAGTGTAATATTTCGCAAGCATACTCGAAATTTCCCATCCCGGCATTTTACCTTCTTTAAGATATTCAATGTATTTTTTTACAACAAGCGCAAATTGCTGTTCATGCGCAATTTTAAAACTATCAGGAATAATTACCTGCCAACCATTCTCAGATTCGCTCAACTTTACATCTGAATACTTCTTTTGAATTTTTTTCAAACCTCGTTGCAGTGATTGATTCCATTCATCTTCATTATTTTTATTCACAGGCTCAATATACAAAACGGGCTTATAATTTTGTTCCTTGCTTTGCCTGATGACCAGATTGGCTTTGGATCCGCGCATCTCGGAATAAAAAGTATCACCGGAACCTTCGGGCGCCTGAAACTTCCATTCCACAGATACTTTCGCATGCACACCTTTGATCGTATAATTCATTTCACCATTAGCATACACATTCAACAAAGAATCTTTTAAATCCTTTTTTAAAAAATCAGGATATTCTTTTCCGGTCGATTGCCTGAATTGAGAAGGCGTGATAACCGTTGCCCAACGCTTGGCAGTTAGCATTTGAATATCTTTTTTATAATCAAAATTCGTTTCCGGAAAACATTCCCACTGTACCAAATCCACCATGTGAGCGGTGATATCCACAACTCCATCTCCTTCCTGGTTGACATCATAATACCAATCGGGGCGAATTAATGGTGAGCCGGATACTTCCTTGAAAAAATAATGAACACTTCCTAATGAGACTGCCGGAGCTTCAATGCTTCCTTTTTCCAAATCACCAAAAACACCCGGCATTTGGGAAAATTCTTTTTGCAGAATATTGGTGATTTGATACCGCTCGGTCATGATATCGTACAACAAAACTTTATTTGTTTCCGCATCGGCAAAAGCATTTTTTAGCTGAAGAAAACCGGATGAATTGATGGCCATTGGTTTATCTGCCAAAACATTCAAGCCTGCATTTACCGACTTTTGAATATAATCCGTTTTCAGCCGGTTGTTGCCCGATATAACCACTACATTCCCGGGCTTGTCTTTCAACATTTTTTCCAAATAATCCGGGCCGGTATACACTTTCTCTTCCCAATTCGTTGGGTTTTCTTTACGGTTATTGTAGCCATCTATCAAAGCCAGATGCGCATTTACGTCTGCACCTTCCGGTGCAAAGACATGAACAACCGAATCCACTTCCTTGTTCACATATTTTTGTAACAACGCAGCATGAAAATGTCCCGGATCCAATACGATCAAACGGGCTAAAGGCTCTGCATCGTTGCTTTTATTGGTACTGGTACAAGATTGTGAAAGCATAATTATAAAGATTAAAAAAACCTTTGCTTTTTTAAAATAAAAAGAGGAAAAGTAGTGATTCATTTGCTAAAAATTGGTTGTGATAAATCAATTATTTAATCTGGTGGCGCTGTCTTTATCCAGATAAAGAATGGCATTGTTATGTTCTCTTAAAACAGTAGATGGAAAAGTTTCATTCACCTTGCTGTTAATCGAATGATAAACCGCCTGCGCTTTATTATTACCGGGAACTATACAAAAAATACTTTTTGCGCGAAGAAGGGACGGAACTGTGAGC
>DATCWN010000245.1:0-2406 GCA_036566285.1 Hanamia sp. | reverse complement strand
GATGCATGCGACTTTTACGGTTTCTTTTTGAGCAAAAACATTCAAAGAAAAACACGAAAAAGTAAGTAAAAAAAGTAGAAATATTTTTTTCATCTTTTGATTCAATTTAGCAAAAGGAAACAAAACTTTTGGAAAGTATTCCAGAATTTTTCCTACCACCACATCCGGCGTTCTCACTCCCGGTTTTATCTCTCCATTAGAAACCACAATATCATTTCCCCGTTTTACCGCAGTGGTTGTAACCCGTGCCGGATAAGGATATTCTCCAGTTTTTGACCATTTACCTTCTTTAGTATTGTACAATAACAATCCATTGTATAAACAAGCCTATTCATTTTACGACTCTTTTTAGGTTTAAATTTATTTTTTCTTCAAAAGGGTTTTCAAAGAAATGCTGGTATAAATAATTCCGCCGTCATTACCTTTCTCGTATAACACACCAATATTTTTTGATCTTATGTTGACTATATCAGAATAAGCCGCATCTCCATTATCAACCAAAAACGAAACCGGCCATGATCTTCCATTGTCCTTACTAACCCGGATTGTTAGTTTCTCTCTTTTAGTTTGGCTTGCTGCATTACTAAACAATACAAGGTGTTTTCTTTTGTACTTAAAACTAATTGTACTTCCCTGGCAAACAGGGTCAGGAAGCTCCTTAGAAACGTAAGCTGTATCCCATTTTTCACCACCACTTTTGCTAAATGCCAGCACCCTGTATTTATCTGAAGGATTTTTATACCGAATGTTTTGTAATACACTTCCATCTGCTAACTCGGCCGCCGTACTTTCATTACCACCCGGCATTTCAACAGTTGCACCCAAGCGCCATGTATCACCATGATCATCGCTGTAAAAACAATGTGCTTTATTCGTTTCTACATTATCAGCTTCCAATTTATTTCCTGAGGAATGATTGGCAGCAACAAAAATTCTTCCTTTATTTTTTCCGCGGGTCAATTGCAAAGCATGACCAGGTGTTAATGCGTTGGTGCGCCAATCTTCAACAAAATTGTAAGCAGCATTATAAGAGGGAGCCAGAGGTTTATGAACAGAGGTGGTAATATTGGAAGGTTTGCTCCATGTTTTTCCATTATCTGTACTTGTTATATACCATACTTCTCTTACACCTATTCCTTTTCTTGCATCTCCTTCAGATGTTGTTGCCGTATTATATAAAAGGAATAGTCGTCCTTTTGGAAACCGGGGATCCTGCAAATCAACAACAGGAGCAGGGTTACCGGCTTTTAGTAAATTATTATCCACTACTATTTCTAAGGCTGACCATGTTTTCCCGTTATCAGAGCTTCTTTTCATAACAAGATCAATATCGCCAAAGTCATTGCATCCTTTTTTTCTTGCCTCAGCATAAGCAAGCAGATCACCATTAGGCACTTTTATGATAGCTGGTATTCTGTAGCACTCGTAATTGTCTTCTCCATTTTTAAAAACAAAATTTAATTTGTCCTGCGCCAGACAAAAAAAAGCAGCATGAGAAAAAACCAACGTACAAAAAGTAATTTTTAAAATAATTTTTTTCATTTCATGTATTTTAATTCCATTTTCTAATATCCAAATGAGCACCCGTCTTTCCTCGGATCGGATGCGCCAATATATCGCCGGGGTTTTTCCATCCGCCAGATTCCCTGGTAGCCTCCGAAATAGCGTGTTTGCTCACTAAACCGGTGCCCCATTTTTTCCAACTGTTGTTTCACTTCTGCAGAGAAGTCTGGCTCTGTTACGATCATGCCCGGATCTTTTGCTTTCTCACCTATAAATTCAAATCCTTCGCGATGCCATAAACGGTGTTGTTCACCAGCTTTTTGGACAGACATTTTCTGATCAATAATATTCATGAGAATCTGAACCTGTCCCTGTGGCTGAAAATCGCCACCCGTTACACCATAAGAAAAAACAGGCTTGTTGTTTTGTGTAACAAATGAAGGAATGATGGTATGAAATGGCCGTTTGTGAGGTTCGAGTTTATTCCAGGCTTTATCATTGAGCGAAAACAAAGCACCCCTGTTTTGTAAAGCAAACCCTAATCCATCCACTGCATAATGCGAACCCCAGGGCGAATACACACTTTGTATTAATGAAACCATATTGCCTTCTTCATCCGCTACGGTGAGATAAATAGTTTCGGAAGAATTTTTGATGCGGCCGGGCTCTACTTTTTGAGCTGCTCTGCGTGGATCAATTAATTTAGCCCGTTGTTTAGCATAAGCTTTACTGATCAATTCTTCAACCGGTACTTTGGCAAAATCTGTGTCGGCATAATAAACTGCTCTATCCTGGAAAGAAAGTTTTTTTGCTTCCAGGAATAAATGAAATAATTCTGCCGAATTGGGTTTTAAAGAAGCTATATCAAAATTTTCCAACAGGTTCATCATTTGCAAAACCACT
>DATCWN010000085.1:0-4750 GCA_036566285.1 Hanamia sp. | reverse complement strand
TGCCTCAGCAATAACTACTTTGACTAAAGCTATGGTAGATGGTGATAAAGGGATGCTTGAAAAATATACCAGCGATCAGTTGAGCTATGGCCATTCCAGCGGAGTAGTTCAAAATAAAGATGAATTTGTGGAGGCCATCGTAAGCGGCAAATCCGATTTTGTAACGATTGATCTCACAGAGCAAAGCATTGCTGTAAGTGGCAATACCGCCATCGTACGCCACATATTATCAGCCACTACCAACGATAGCGGTAAGCCTGGAACTGTAAAGCTTTCCATTTTATTAGTATGGCAAAAAATGCACGGCCAATGGAAACTACTGGCACGCCAGGCGGTAAAAGGAGCTTGATTTATTTTAAAATAAAAAGACCCTATTTTTTAATGTGAAAATATCAGCACAGTACAGGATAGTTTTAACATTAAATTAATGGAGTTTAGCGTAAGATTTTGCAGTGGATGTTAGAAATAATAAAGGAACAAAATGATTGCTTACATTGATTCTGACTGCTCTGATAGTTTTCCGGATCAGACTACTCACTGCTGATTCTCTTTTAAAAAGGAAATTAATTTTTTAGTGCTTTCAAACCTTTATAAGGGGCGAATGAAGGATACGATATTGGGATTTATGGCCTTTATAATTTTTGAACGTTATAAATCTTTGCAATCCCTGTTATCAATCCTAAAAAATAACAGGATTCAAATTATTAAACCGGCATGTTTCTGATCACACTAACTGATAGAACTAACTGATACATTCATGCCTTAAAATTACCGGTGTTTATATAAGGAAAGAATTTTTCTTTTAATCGTGCTATAACCATACATAAAAAATAAAATGAAGAGAACTCTAAAAATCTTGCTATTCTTCATATCTGTAGTACTTCTGGTTTCAGGATGTCGAAAAAAAGAATTTGATGAATATTATGGCCGCCCCGACTGGCTGGCCGATCCCATTTACCAGCAACTGACAGCCCATAAAAATTTTACTAACTTAATTTCCGTAATTGATAAGGCAGGTTATAAAGATATTTTGAGTAAATCAGGATACTGGACCATGTTTGCGCCTAATGATGCTGCGTTCGAAAAGTTTTTTAAAGAAAAAGGGATTAACGGAGTCGAAGCTGTTGATTCCATTATGGCGCAAAAAATAGTTAAATACGCATTGGTTTATAACGCTTTTAAAACCGATCACATTGCTGATTACCAATCGTCGGCAGGATGGATGCCCAATTTAGCGTATAAAAGAAGAACTGCTTACTATGATGGGTTTTACAAAGAAACAGTGAATGGAAAAGAATTAGTGGTGATAGCTTCCAACAGGAATAATGATGCTGCCGGCAACTTTTATGTACCGGGAGACAATAACAACAAGTATGTTCCCTATTTTCACGATAAGTTTATTCAGGCGCAAAATTTAAGCGCATCTGACTACAACTATTTTTATCCGAATCAAAGTTATACGGGTTTTAATTTTATAGGAGGCAAAGTGGAGCAGGCAGACATCATAGCAGAAAATGGTGTGATTCATGAAGTTTCAGAAGTATCACTTCCCTTACCCAACTTTGATCAGTACCTCGCGGCCAATCCTCAATACAGTCTTTTTAAAAGCATATTGGATAAATACCTGGTACAATACATTAAAAATGAAAGTGCCACCAAAACATACCAGATATTAACCGGAAAATCTGATGATGTATATGTAAAAGTATATGACCCGGCCCTGGCATTCTCACCCAACAATGAAAACTATCTTAAACAGATGGACAATGATGGCCAGTCTGATGGCTATTCAATGTTTGTTCCGACTAATGATGTTTTACAGAAATTTATTGATGACGTTTTATTAGAAAATTATACCTCGTTGGATCAATTGCCTAAATATGTTCTTGTCGATTTCGTTAATGCGCACATGTGGCAGAACACAGTCTGGCCCAGTAAATTTAAAGCAAGTATTAATTTTTTACAGGAGGAAGCGCGCTTTAATAATGCCACTGACATTGTTGATAAAAAAATACTGAGCAACGGTATTTTGTATGGTACCAAAAAGGTGCAGGCATCCAATGTTTTTTATACGGTTTATACCAAGCCTTATTTAGACCCGAAATATACATTAATGACCAGGGCCTTAAATGAAGGGGATGGGTATAAGGGAATTATTAGTAATCCAAACAGGAAGTTTACTTTATTCATGATGTCTGATGACGTGTTGAAATCGCTGGGTTACAGTTACAATATTACCCGTTCAGAATGGAACTATATGTCACCGGATAGCAATGTCATTGCCGGATCATTGGCCAAATCAAGATTGCTCAGAATACTATACAATCATATTGTACTTACGCCTTCTGATGAATTGAATAATCTTTCAGGAAGTGGAATTATCAGAAGTGGAGATAGGGATATCGCAGGGGAATACATTAAGTATGATAATAACAAGGTTTTCGCTGCCGGAAACGAAGATTTAGGGAATGTAGTTAATATCACAGGATTTAAAGATGTGCCTAACGGCAGAGTGTATTATACTGATAACATTCTACAGTTTAGTGAACAATTTGTGGGCAAGCAGTTAAAAAAACTGGCGGATGAAAGTGGTTCCGAATTTTCCAATTTTTACAAATACTTAGAGCATTCTTCTCTCTATGATAAAACAGCAGGGTCGATCAAGGGTGTATCACTTGGCACTTCATATACTTATTTGATTCCTGACAATGCTGCAATACTGGCGGCTGTTAATGATGGTGTACTTCCGGGTACTGGCACAGCGCCCGCAAAAATTCCAAACTTTGCCCCCACCACTCTTGTTGAGCAGGACATGGTAACTAAGTTTATCCAATACCACATACTGGCAAAGAAAACTATAAGTGCAGATGGGCTGGAAGTTGGCCCCGTAGAAACACTTTTCAAAAACGAACTGGGCGATGTTGTTTTTGTCAATGCTATTAATGTTCCCGGCCTCCTGAAATTTGAGGATGCGAATTTCAGAACCGTAAATATTATACCGGCTCAAAGCAATCATCTTGCAGACAGGGCATTAATTCACTTAATTGATAACTATCTTTTATATAAAGACTAAGATGAATAAAATAACAACTAAACTTGTGTTTTTCGGATTAATGGCAGCTATAGTATTTACATCAGGTGGTATTATGGCACAGTCCCGGGAAGCAACACTTATAAGAGGTAAAGTATTGGATAGCCGGGATCTTCCTGTAGTAGGCGCTTCTGTAACTGAACAGGATAATGATCAAAGAACAGTTACTGGTGTGGCCACCGATATTGATGGAAATTTTGCAATCAGGGTCAAGAATACTGCCCATAAAATTTCGATATCTTCCTTAGGGCATCAAACACAGGTAATTTCAATAGATAACCGCACCAATATTACCGTTTACCTGGAAGCCTCCATGAGGCAAATGGAAGGGGTAACTATTTCGGTACAGAGGAAAGTCAATACAGGATTATTAGACATTGCCGACCGGGATTTAACGACGGCCAATGTTACGATAAAGGCAAAAGAAGTAGAAGATTTACAGGCCGCATCTATTGATGAAGCGCTACAGGGAAGAATGCCAGGGGTGGATATTTCTGCTAATTCAGGCGATCCCGGCGCAGGGATGCAGATCAGGATTCGTGGCACATCATCGCTAAATAGTTCGTCGGATCCTTTGATTGTTGTGGATGGGATGCCTTTTGAAACTACCGTTCCCGACGGGTTTAATTTTGGGACTGCCGATGAAGAGGGATATGCGGCACTAATAAATATTGCTCCCGCAGACATCGAAAGTATCACGGTGCTTAAAGACGCGGCTGCTACTGCCATGTGGGGCTCACGGGCCGCAAGCGGAGTTCTAATTATCAATACCAAGCGTGGTGCCGTAAGCGCTCCTAAAATTAATTATTCCTTTAAAGGTTCATTTGCCAAAATGCCTTCGGCAATACCGATGCTCACCGGAGATCAATATTCCCAGCTAATTCCTGAAGAGTACATGAACCGGACCGGTACTCCATTAAATACACTGACTATAAAAGAGTTTCAATACGACCCGAGTGATGTGTATTGGTTTAAGAACTATGGCAATAATACCGATTGGATCAAAGCCATTTCCCAAACAGGATTGACAGGAGAGCATACGCTTTCCTTACAAGGCGGTGGTGAAAAGGCAAGGTATTACTCCTCAGTTGGTTACTACGATTCAAAAGGAGTTACTAAAGGCACCGGATTGAACCGTATTAGCGCCAGGCTCAACCTCGATTATATTGTTTCAGACCGGATCCGGTTTAAAACAGATATTTCTTACACACACACTCTTACTGATCGGAACTACGTCAATTCAAAAGATAACCAGGATAATCTGCGGGGCGTAGCTTATATCAAGATGCCCAATATGAGCATTTATGAATATGATGAATTGGGAAATGAAACGCCTAATTATTTTTCACCGGCTACTAACATACAAGGTGGATACAGCAGAACCTACAATCCTGCCGCCATGGCTGCATTTGCAACCAATCGGCAATTGGGAGAACGGATCACTCCCCATTTTAATGTCCGGTATGACATTATCCCTTCCATACTTACCTCAAATTTTGATTTGCAGTTTGATATAAACAACATAAAAACAAAATCATTTCTTCCACAAAATGCTACCGGCAGGCCTTTTACAGAAACAGTAGTGAACAGGGCATCCGATGCAGATGTGGATGCTTTTAATGTAGTTACTAAGAGTAATCTTATCTACACTCCTAAATT
>DATCWN010000314.1:0-3086 GCA_036566285.1 Hanamia sp. | reverse complement strand
TTTTCTTCTTATTTACCTTTTTTAATAAGCTGTTTTTTGCTACCTGAGGTTGTAAATACGCCATTGATAAAATGATGCTGTAACTGATATCTCTTGTCCACACACCTGCCCATTCCTTGCCTGTGCGAAAAGTGCTGTCCGGCTCAACCGCCTTGATCATTTCTTCCAGCGCCATATTATACAATGCATCCGACAACAAATAATCAGAATGATATTGAGGGAATGCAGTCGCGTCTTTAGATTGTTCCCATTGTGAAGCAATTTTTTTCTGGTCTTGCTTTGCATTCAAAATGAGTTCAGTTTCGTAAATACCATCGCCATCATTATCTTTTAATTGGAGGCTGGCGTGATTGACCAGGTTATCAAAGTCCCAGGTCATCGGTAAGGTGCCTCCGGCGATATAAACTCCTTTGAAATCCTGCTTGTAAATTTTTGTTCCATTGAAACAGGTATAAAAACCGTTTTGTTCAAATTGTTTCAATACGTTTCTAAAGTCCAGTCTTATCCTGAGCTTTGTGTCTGGTGGTAAATATTTTTTCTTATCCGATATCTGGTTGAGCTGCTTACCAAAAATGATTATGGGAGTTTCCGCAAAACCACTCAGTTCCCTTACAGTAAAATGATGATCTATTCCGGAAGGCATTTCATTATCTCTTCCATTTATGGCAAACTTAAAGGTAATATCCGCTGATTGAAAAAGATTAGCAGGGCTTTCATAATTACTGGTAATATTGTGCGCTGAAATGGCGTTGGCTTCATATTTACCCTGCACTACTTTTTCAGGATAAATACTAAATACCGGCGATTGATAAATCGGGTTTTGAGCCTTGGTACTCATGATTTGAAAAATAAAAATTGCCAATAAAAACCGGGTTTTAGCCGGACACAAAATATTCATGAAACAGATTTTTTAGAGCTCTTTTGAAGCGGTTATTCAATTACGACCATATCCCAGTATCTTAATTCCGGCAATGTAAATGTAACGGTATTGCCGGTTTGGGTGAATGAAAGAGTTTGGGGGATGCCAAAATTTATATCAGGACTGGCCACCCAAACCTTTTTTGCGCTACCTGTATAATTCACACTTATGCCCGCAGATGCAATCGTATTGGGAATGGTTTGAGTCCCATTGGTATCTCTCCAGTCAAAAGTGGAAGCATTGGCAAAATTAATAAAATGCATTATCTGTTTGGAACCTATGGTTTTACCCTGTACCGCTACTTTCCCATTTTGCGGCGGCCACGCACCAACATTCATTTTCCCATTGGTACAATTCACAGAAAGTGTATTAAAGTTTCCACCATCGCGAAGTAAATTTTCATAAGCAACCATAAAATCATAATAGTGAACCATGGCGCTTTTTAAATCATCCTTCATCTGAAGATTATTATTAGGAAAATATTCTTTTCCCAGCATGTGTTCTCCCAGTTCCAGGTGTGCTCCGCCAAAGGAAAAAATTACTGCATTGGTAAGCAATACTCCCGGTGTATTGAAGAAGCCAGGCTTTTCAGCCAGGTTATAATTCATATACGCACAGAGTACTGTTTTTTTTGAATAATTGCTCCACCGGTCATTATCCTGAATAATTCTTGCAAGGTCTTTATACCCTTCATCAGGAGCCCACACTTCCGTGTAAAGGAAATCTACAGATGATTTTGAAATACTTATTTCCTGGCCATATTGATTCACTGCATTCATCACTAATTTTTTCGCCGGCATCTGTGTTTTCATTTCTTCCAGGAAAGGTTTGAATGTTGCTTCCAGATTGAGAAGATTTCCTGAATAGGTATAAAGACTTTTATCTCTGTTTCCAACCTGGTCCACCTGGAACCCATCAAAATGATACACTTCAAAGGCTTCCTTTGTTTTGGCTGCGATATAGTTTTGCCAGCCTTTATTGGAAGGGTCAAGAAAATAAATATCACTTTTGAAAGGGGGCTTGGGCAATGCGAAAACTTCTTTGCTTACATGCTGCTTGTCCTGGTACATATACCATTGATCACTTACGCCATCTGCGGCAGCATCGCTCAACGCTCCGTAAATAAGATTATAGGAAAGTGTTTTCATATTGTGGCCATGTGCCAGGTCTATGTATTGCTTTACCGTTGACAGGCTATTCTCACGGTTGGCAATATCTTTCCACTTATCCAGGGGATTGGTAACCGTTCCAGCAAGTGGTAAATGATGTTTGTATTCCCAGTCCTGAAATTGAACCACATTTATGTGATAGCGGTTCAAAGTGGTGATAACGGAGGACATGTATTCATTGCTCAACGGGCCGTATGCCGACAGGAAACCATTCCTTGGGAAATATAGGTTGTTTGAAGACACATCAATTCCTATACTGGCCAGCGGCTTTTCGTCGCTGCCTGTTTTGGTATAAATCTCTACCAGGTAACCTTTAAAATCAGCAGAAGGCAATTGCCAGTTCCAGGTGGAAGATTTGAGCGGTTCGTCTTTTAAAACCTCATTAAGATGACGATAGCGTACCAGGCAATCCGCCGGTAATTGATTAATAGTAAATAACACACTTTCTCCGGGACTGTACACTGCTTTATCAGTACTTAAAGAAAGATTGTATAAACTATCTCCCGGAGTAACAGGATTGGCATTACTTTTATTTTTCGCGCATGATGTCAGCAGCATCCCTACAATTATAACAGACAATAATTTCATTTTGTTTATTTATTAATTGAACCTTAGTACCTATAATATTTTCAAGAAACACAAAACCCCAATCCTGAAATTTTCTGGTTTATATTGGTTTTTCAAAAAGAATCAAAACCTGGGTTCTCATATTTTTACTATGTCAATAGTCTCCTTTAACTGGTTAAGGGTAATCTTGTAATTGCCGGGTACGGTAATCTGCCATTTATTATCAGGATTTCCACCCGGTACAAATTTTACCCGACTGCTCCCCAGATTTTGATGATTTATTTCAGGCATAAAAAAATCACCTCCCCAGTTTCCGGTCGCAACAGGGAATTTAAATTCACCGGCAAGCATTGGCCCCGTATAGGTAAATATGTATGGATTGGCAGGGTCAGGAGTCATCGGCTGTGGCTTGTCTATATTCCATCCCACAG
>DATCWN010000239.1:0-7606 GCA_036566285.1 Hanamia sp. | reverse complement strand
TGCTGAGCATGATCTGCGGAAAATCGTTCATCATGATAATCATGATTGCCTGGCGCCGGAAACAAAGGAGATTTCCTTAATAATCCGTCTTTATAGATATTAAAAAAGTTAGCCTGGTACTCCTCATCCTTTCCAAAAGAATAAGCATTATCACCCAGTAAAATCCATGCATTTAAGACATCATTGCCAAGGAATTTCTCAAACTGATCCCTGGTGTTCCGCTGGTTTATTGAATTGTTTCCGCAATCGCCAAATATTCCGATCCGGTATTTATTCTGGGTTCCAACCTCCGGCAGGGTAACAAAATAATTATTTTCTTCCCATTGTAAAGTGTCTCTTACTCCTTCTATCAGATAATAATATTTTGTTTGCGGTTTAAGATTATTAAGGGTAACAAGATGCTCCATCGTACGGTAGCTGTTACCTGCCAGTAAATTTAAATTCTCCACATCGGTTCCATACCTCACAAAACTTACGTCATTTTCATCGGTACGCCAGCGAATGATAATGCTATTAGAAGTAGCAACCTGCAAATATGGGCCTCTTATAAGAGCCGGAGTGAAGCCATACTTTTTTGTCTTTGGTGTAGCCGGCTTTGTTTGTGAAAAGGCCACAAAAGGAAAAAAAGTTAGCAGTAAAATATAAGAGAAATAGTTCTTCATCAATTAAATTTTGTGTTACAAAAGAAATAACATCTTTTTCATCCTCTTCATAAGAAACATGAATTATAAAAAGCACGGGCAAATACAAGTATGCTGAGTTGTATTGAACATATAGGTTAATACAACTCAGCATACTTTAAGCATTTCTTACTATGGTTTGTCCCACCACATACGGGTAGTCGTCAAATCCGGGCCCTGTCTTTGCAATGCCTCCTGTAATTTAGGGTTGGTTGCCACTTCATCAGGCTGATAAGTAAGCCTTCTCGGAAGTACGGCGCCTTCATTGCCTGGCTGGTAAGGGCCTGTATCGCCCGCGGGCCTCTGTGAACGGACTAATTTTTCATATAGTTTTGGGTATCCGCTTCTGCGCATATTGGCAAAAGTCTCGAACCAGTTATAATGTGTTTCTATCCAGTATTGGGTATTTATCATTTCTAAAGCCTCTTCCAGGTTGGCAGGGTTGTAAGGGTTCTGAGTAAGGTAATCACTTATTTTCTGAGAAGGGATTACACCTTCTGCACCATATACCGCCAATTGTTCCATGGCAGCCCGAACTCCGTTTTCATAATACGTTTTAGCATTACCGGATATAATACCTCTTTCAACGCATTCAGCAAGCTGAAACTGTGTCTGAGCATAACTAAGATGAATAAATGGCGCATCATATTTTCCAAAAGTCGTGTTGTTAGATACTGAATACTTCACCCTGTCTGCAGATGGAATTGAACTATAAGGAGCGTCTTCCATACGATCTCCGAAAGCGGGCCATCCTTTCTGATCAGCAGGGAGTTTACTACCAGGCGTATATACTGTCCTAGATCCTGAACGCATTGCATAAGCCGTTATCCTTGGATCATTATGGTCTTTAAGTGTGTTGATGAATTGAGAGGTCAATCTATAATTATCGGGGTATCTGATAAATATATGAGGTTGCCCGTTAGAGGTGGGATTGGTGGTACCGCCTGTAGAAGGGTTTGGCAAATATTTTACTACAAAATTTTCACTGGTGCTTGTCAATACTCCTCCAGCAATGGCTTTTTCAATCCATTTTTTCCCATTTACAGGATCTGCTTTCATAATTCTTAACCCGAATCTCAACATCAGGCTGTTGGCAAACCTTTTCCATTTTACAATATCTCCTTTATATACAATGTCAGATTGGGTAGGAAGCAGTTTTGTGTTATCAAATGCTGCTATGGCCTCTTCCAGTTCTTTAAACATATCTGCATAAATCTGTTGTTGAGGATCATAGGTAGGTGTAAACACCCTGTTTATATAACCCATTCCTCCTTCAAAATAGGGAATATCTCCATAAAGGTCTGTAAGGGTATGAAAGAGATAAGCCTTTATAATTCGTCCGATGCTATTGTAATTGACACGGGAAGGATCATCTTTGGTGCGGTATATCATGTCCACCACCCCTTTCAATGGATTGCCATAAGTCCATTCAAAATGATACCCATGATATCCTCCGGGAAGTATCAGTGCTGAATAAGCTTTCCGGTTGGCAACATGCATTACGTAGGGTGCTACAAAATCTCCATTAGTATAATAAGTATTATCCATCATCGTAAGTTCAATATCGGGGAGCAGATAATCCAGGTTCGGTTCTGAAACGAAATCCACACTTCTATTGGTTTCTTCAAAACCTTTATCGCAGGAAGACAATGCACTCACAAAAAGAGACAGAATGCATACCTTAATTATATTTATACTTCTCATAATTTTATGTTTTTTTATTATTAAGATGAAAAAGGATTATAAGCCTAATTTTAAGGTTACACCATAATTTCTTGTAACCGGATAAACGAGGCGTTCAATCCCCTGGGCATTTCCACTGGCCACGCTGCTTTCAGGATCAACGTTTTCTAAATTTTTATCCTGATAAATTGTAAAAAGATTTCTGCCTACCAAAGAAAAAGTAGCATTGTTAATTCCAGCTTTTTTCAGAAGCGGTTTTGAAAATCTATAAGCGATTGAAATTTCTCTCATCTTTACAAAACTTGCATCATAAATGAACTCTTCGGCAATATGGGAAATTTGCTGATAATAACCATTAACGCTACCTGCGCCAATAGTGGCATCCTCATTAAACATACCGCGCAGTTTCACTGCATTTGGCTTTCCATCTGCAGCTACGCCATCCCCAATAAATCCATCTTCCCTGCCTTCCAATGTTTTCATGTGCTTACCGTTATTGAAGGAAATAGCATTTGTTTCAGAATAAATGGAAGCTCCCCATTTGGCATCCACTAAAGTATATAAGGAAAAGTTTTTGTAACTAAATGTGTTGCTAAATCCAAGCATTTTATCATACACACCATTAGCGAGGTAATCATTTCTAGTGGAATATGTTGGGAAACCTTGTGAGTTGAAAACTTTGTTTCCACTGGAATCCTTTATATACTTATATCCATAGATAGAGCCATATTTTTTACCTTCTTCCAATTGTATGATTACTTCACCGCTTTTTGCACTGGCAAGTAATATAGGAGCATTCTCTACTCCATCGCCTAATGATAAAACCACATTGTCATTTTTGGAAAAGGTAGTAGTTACATTCCATGTGAAGTTTTTTGTTGTTATTGGTGTTGCTCTCAACAAAACCTCAATTCCTCTGTTGCGTAATTTACCTACATTCAGAATAGCCGTTTGATAACCAGTGCTGCGGGATACTGCTGTTCTGACAATATCATTCCTGGTTTCCCGGTTATAAAAAGTGGCATCAAACCCAAAGCGTCTGTCAAAGAAATCCATTTCAAGGCCAAATTCATAATCAGTAGATAGAAGCGGCTGCAAAAGCCTGTTAGGCACGTTGCTGGTGCCAATGTATTGAAGGTTATTGGCTCCATAAGCTATTTGTGTAAGCGAGTAGCTAAGATCCAACTGGTAAGGGCCAGTATCGCCACTTACCTGCGCGGTAGAGGTCCTGAATTTACCAAAAGAAATAACGGATGGCAATTTGAATGCATCGGAGAAAACAAACGATAAAGATGCAGATGGGTAAAATAAATTGTTATTATCAATAGGCAATGAGGAGAACCAGTCATTTCTTCCTGTTAAAGAGAGGTATAAATATTTATTGTAAGAGAATTCCACGCTTCCGAATAAGGAATTGGTTTTCTGAATACTCCTGCTCGTGGAGGGAAGCTTCACGGCGAGGTTATTGAAAGTATATACGCCGGGTACCACAAAACTATTCCCCGAGGTATTCACAATATTTCTTATGCGCTCCAGTTTATTGCCACCTGCAAATCCATTCACACTAAATTTTCCAATATCAATACTATTGGTTCCCAAAATGAATTCATAATTTTTTACGATACTTTCGGTAGCTACTTCATCAAACTGCCCGAGCGGATAGCTTGTATAAACATTGCCATCAGGTATGTACCTGTTTCTGTCAGAAGAATAAAAATCGCGGGTAGTTCTTGCTCTTACATATAAGAATTTGGTTAAGGCATATTTCAAGCTTACCGAACCGGTAAACCTGTCTTTAGTATCTACCTGCTTTGTTTTATTAACTACATAATAAGGATTTGAAATACTGCTGGCATAGGTAAATTCTTTGCCATCAGGACCATACCCGGGGGCCAGGTTATCTACGTTGAGACTTCCTGGTAAATAAACCAGTGAATAAAAAAGATTGGAATGATTACCTCCTATGTAAGGACGGTTTTTTGCGCCTTCCATAGTATAATTTACTACAACGTCAGCAGTTAATCCTCCAAATTTCGAAGATGTTTTTGCGTTTAAGCTGGTCCGGTTAAAGGATGCATTGGGAATAATATCCGAATTCCTGAGGTCAGATACAGAAACCCGGAAATTATGATTATTGTTGCTGCCAGATAAAGCTACGGTATTGGTAAGTGTGGTACCTGTATTAAAAAAACGATCATAATTATCTTTCACCGGGCTAAAAGGCCTGATCACACCATCAAATTGTAAGGCCGGACTTCCATCAAATTTTGCCCCCCAACTGGATGAGCTGAAAGCCTCATCAGGAGTTTGAGGAGGTAAGTCGCCGGTACCGCTTTGCCCATATATAAACTGGAAGTTGGTAGTATTCCGTAAGCGATCCATTAAGAAGGAAGAACTAATGTCTACGTTTATTTTCCCATTTATTGATTTCCCACTTTTTGTGGTAACCAGGATCACACCGTTTGATGCGAGAGAACCATATAATGCTGCGGCTGCATTCCCTTTTAACACACTAATGTTTTCTATATCATCCGGATTAATGCCGGTCAAACCATCTCCATAATCAACACCTCCATCCGCTTTTGGACCTCCAAGTGTTTCCGAACTAATGGGAATACCATCAATCACCCACAAAGGCTGGTTATTGCCTGTGAGAGAAGAAGAACCCCTGATGAGTATTTTTTTTGTACCTGCTACTCCATTGGCTATGTTACCCACATCAACGCCAGCTATTTTGCCCGACAGCGCATTAATGAGGTTAGGTGTTTGCACATTATTTACATCATTACCATCTAAAATAGAGATAGAATATCCCAGGCTTTTGGGATTTTTCTTGATGTTTAAAGCAGTTACCACTACTTCATCCATCGCTGTGGTGTTTAGCGCAAGATGAACGTTTATAGAAGTACGGCCCCTTACCGGCGTTTCCTGGGTTGCAAACCCTGAATAAGAGAAAACCAGGATTGCCCTTCTATCGTTTACGTTAATCTGATAATTACCGGAAGCATTTGTAACGGTGGCAACATTGCTTCCTTTTACGTTGACAGTTACCCCTTCCAATGGTTGTGAATTATCATCAATTACATTTCCTCTTATAGAAATATTATCCTGTGCATTACCAGTATAAAATCCCGTTAAGAACAACGTACCGAAGATAATTTTTAAAAGTGTGGCTTTTAATCTCATAATAAAAATTGTTAGTTATTAAATGTAGTTTTTGAATTCTTAGTACTATTATATTTATAGTTGTATAAACCTGTAAATGTTTAAAGAGAGCCAGTGCTTAATGATAATTCAAATATAGACGCATTATAAACCTAAAATATCAACTATTCTATTTAAAATGTGTACTTTTTTAACATGCTTTAATTTCGCTATTTATTACAGGCACTTACTTAATAAAAAGGGGAAATAAATAGGGAGAATGAATTTGATATTTTCTTGGGACAAGTGATTCCATCACAGTTACGAGCCAAACAAAAGGATAAAATTTAATTTAGATTTTCTTATAAGAAGGACAGTAAATTAAAAAGAATGCTTTTTAAAACCTATACTTTTCTTGTCAAGACAAAAGCCATTCCTATTCTAATAAACTGAGCACCGAGCAAACCGGTGCCTTTGTTTCCATCGTAAGTATAATGGAATGATTAAACGAATTTCAAACGTAGTTACACGGAAGAAAGTAAAAAGTTGTTTTTACAAATGCCTATACTTTTTAACCCTTAATAATTTTCTTTAAGCAAGCAGAATAATTATGTCCACGCTTCCATTAAAAAGCGAACCCAGTTTTTGTACATGATATTTTCAATGTCATTTTCAGAATATCCACGTTGGCTCAACAAGTCCCTGATTTTTTGAAGATCAGCTATGGTATCCAAATCCGCAGGAGATTGTTCTGTACCATATTCTCCATCAAGATCGGTTCCTAATCCGGAATGCATGGAGTTACCAGCCAGTTGGCAAACATGATCAATATGGTCAACTACGCTTGAAAGGTAAACACCTTCTTCAGCTGGTGTAGATTTTCCAAGAGTCCACCCCGGCTTCAGCATCCAGGTATCCAATACGCTGCCTATCACTGCCTTTCTTGCTATTAACTCTTTTATTTGTTCATCACTGAATTGCCGGTTATGCGGAACCAACGAACGACAGTTATTATGACTTGCCCATACCGGCCCGCTATAATGATCCATCGTTTCCCAAAAGCTAATATCCGACAGGTGTGTAGCATCCAAAATAATATTTAGTCTTTCTATCTCCTTCAAAAGCTCACGCCCCTTACTTCCGATGCTGCCATCTGAATCAGTTCCATAAGCGTATATCCCTGGCCCATAATGTGCAGGGCCTAATGCCCGAAGCCCATTACTGTACGCCTTTTCCAGGTAATTCATATTCACAATAGAATCTGCTCCTTCAAGGCTTAGAATATATCCTATGGGAAGATTTTCTTTGTCACCGGCTTCCCATAAAGCAATATGATTTTGCAGTGATACAGCATTATTGATCTGAACCATTTCGCCGAGATCTTCCATAGCATTATACCACGCAAGCTGCCCCTGGGTTTGGGCCCATGCCTGCTGCTGCGAATTCCATCCTCTCAAAGGATTACCAGGCTTTACAAACCTCGCTATCATAGTTGCCACACAAATCCCGATATTTCCTTTACGCATTTCAGCTAATGAAACAGTACCGTTGCCTCTGTCAGGCTTATCATTCATATTTTGTTCTCTTTTACGAATATCATTTACAGGCAGTGTAAGATCACGGTTCCATTCCATAGCGTTCATGCTCAGGTCAAGATGGGCATCAAAAATCAAATGGGACATAAGAAGAATTGTTTTTTAATTTTTTAATTGGAGTAATTCATTATTTTTTTTCAATCTTGCAGAGAACTGATATTTTTCCTAAAAAGTAATTTTTCTTTTCCTTGCCAGGATATTCCATTTGTCTATAAGATTTCCATTTTCTATTATGTTGGCTTCATCATATAATGCTACTGTGGGACAAATATGATAAGGCACTCCATAAAGTACATCGCCTACATGAATATTTTCCCAGTCTTTTACTTCAATCTCCAAATGTTCTTCACTCTGAGAGTGAACTTTATATTCCTTTAGATTGAGAAAAAATATTCTTTTAGAAATTGGATTTTCAGACGCAACAGACTTATGTCCAAGATCTGTAGTAATGATTCCTTTTACCGGCCTGGAAATTACCCTTGTCAGGAGCACCGCCGCAAAATC